>JAQXJQ010000020.1 GCA_029009035.1 Oscillospiraceae bacterium
TTCCGCCCTGGAGCGCCGCTTCCAGCCCATCACAGTGGAAGAACCCTCCATCGAGGACGCCACCGAGATCCTGAAGGGGATCGCCCCCTACTACGAGTCCTTCCACCATGTGCGCATCAGCCCGGATATGTGCCGTCTGGCCGTCACCATGAGCGAGCGGTACATCACCGACCGCTACCTGCCCGACAAGGCCATCGACCTCATTGACGAGGCCTCCTCCGATGTGAACCTTCACAACACCGATCTGGCCCGGCTGGCCGAGATCGACAAGGAGATAGCCGACTACTCCAAGGAGATGGAGCTGGCCCTCTCCGGTACCGACGGACGAGGCGACGCCGAGCTCCAGCAGCTTCAGCAGCGGGAGCAGCAGCTCCAGCGGCAGAAGGACTCCCTGGAGATGGCCGTGACCCGTGACGACGCGGAGTCCCCCAACCGGGGCGATCCCGCCTTTGAAGAGCGTCAGCTGAGCCGCCGCAGCCAGATCAGCGACCTGCAGCGCCAGATCGCGGACATCTCCGCCCGAAAGCAGGCCATTCAGACCCAGATCAATGACCGCGCCTACCAGCGTCTGGCCGAGCTGAAAAGCCGGCAGGCTCAGCTCACCGCCGAAAAGAACCTCCTTCTGGCCAAGGGCGACCCCGCTCTGACCCCCGCCCACCTGGCCCGGGTCATCGAGCTGTGGACCAAGATCCCCGCCAGTCAGATCCAGGCTCAGGAGTTCGAGCAGCTGGCCTCCCTGGAAACTCGCCTCAAACAGCACATCGTGGGCCAGGACGAGGCCGTCTCCGTGGTCGCCGCCGCCATCCGCCGGGGCCGCGTGGGCATCTCCGCCAAGCACAAGCCGGTGTCCTTCATTTTCGTCGGCTCCACCGGCGTGGGCAAAACGGAGCTGGTGAAGCAGCTGGCCGCCGACCTGTTCAACTCCCCCGAGTCTCTCATCCGGCTGGATATGAGCGAGTTTATGGAGAAGCACTCCGTCTCCCGCATCATCGGCTCTCCCCCGGGCTATGTGGGCTATGACGACGCCGGCCAGCTCACCGAAAAGATCCGCCGCAAGCCCTACAGCGTCATTCTCTTCGACGAGATCGAGAAGGCCCATCCCGATGTACTGAACATCCTGCTGCAGATTTTGGATGACGGGCACATCTCCGACGCCCATGGCAAGGTGGTCAACTTCGAGAACGCTGTCATCGTCATGACCTCCAACGCCGGCAGCAACACCAAGGGCGGCTCTCTGGGCTTTGACCGCACCGCAGAGCAGCTGGGCAAGGAGAAGGCCATGAAGGGTCTGGAGTCTTTCCTGCGCCCCGAGTTTATCAACCGCGTGGACGAGATCGTCTGCTTCAACCAGCTCACCCAGGACAACTTCAAAGATATCGCCAAAATCATGCTGGCCGAGCTGGAGGGCGTTTTGTCCGACAAGGGGATCACCTTTACCTACGAGGAGTCCCTGCTGGATTATCTGGTCGCCAAGTCCTACTCCCCCGCTTACGGCGCGCGCAATCTCCGCCGTCAAATTCAGAAGGATCTGGAGGACCCCATCGCCTCCAAGCTCATTGAGCGCTATGCAGATCCCCTGCGCACCATCCATGTTTCCGCCGACGGCGATGCCCTCAGCATCGTCACCGATTGAGTTCAAAACGAAAAATCCCCATTGGCTCAGCCAATGGGGATTTTTAAATGAAGTTGATTGTCCTTTACAGCCTGGTGCGCACCGCCTGCAGGAACTCCAGACCGGTCACCTTCCGGGCGGGGATCTCGCCGCTCCAGAGGCTGACCAGATCGCCGGTCATCACGCCGCTCTCGATGGTGTCGATGGCGGCCTTTTTCAGCTTTTCGGCGAAGGCGGTCAGCTCGGGCAGGTCATCCAGTTCGCCCCGCTTGGCAAGGGCGCCGGCCCAGGCAAAGAGGGTGGCCATCGGGTTGGCGGAGACCTGCTCCCCCCGCTGATAGGCGTAGTAGAGGTCGGTCACGGTACCGTGGGCGGCCTCAAACTCATAGTTGCCGTCGGGAGAGACCAGAACAGAGGTCATCATGGCCAGAGAGCCCACAGCGGCGGAAAGCATATCGCTCATCACATCGCCGTCGTAGTTCTTGCAGGCCCAGATAAAGCCGCCCTTGGACTGGATCACCCGGGCCACGGCGCTGTCAATGAGCATATAGCGGTAGCTGATGCCCAGCTTTTCAAATTCCGTACGATAGGTGCTCTCAAACAGCTCGTCGAAGATGTTCTTGAACTGCTGGTCGTACTGCTTGGAGATGGTATCCTTGGCGCAGAACAGCAGGTGCTGCTTGCTGCCCACGGCGAACCGGAAGCAGGCATGGGCAAAGGAGGCGATGGACCGGTCCAGATTGAACTGACCCTGCAGCACGCCGGGCTCGGTGAACTCACGGATGGTCTGGCGCGTCTCGGTGCCGTCCTCCGCGGTGAACACCAGCTCCGCCTTTCCGGGGCAGGTCACACGGAACTCGGTGGCGCTGTAAATATCTCCGAAGGCATGGCGGGCGATGGTGATGGGCCGCTCCCAATTTCTGACCAGGGGCTCGATGCCCTTGACAATAATGGGGGTGCGGAACACGGTGCCGTCCAGAATGGCGCGGATGGTGCCGTTGGGGGACTTCCACATTCTGGACAGGTGGTACTCCTCCATGCGCTGGGCATTGGGGGTAATGGTGGCACACTTGACAGCTACGCCGTACTTCTTGGTGGCGTTGGCAGAGTCCACGGTGACCTGGTCGCGGGTGGCCTCACGGTTGGGCAGGCCCAGGTCGTAATACTCCGTCTTCAGGTCGATGTAGGGCAGCAGCAGCTCATCCTTGATCTGCTGCCAGAGGATGCGGGTCATCTCGTCGCCGTCCATCTCCACCAAGGGGGTTTTCATCTGAATTTTGCTCATTGTATTTGCCTCCGCTGTCAAACCTCAGGATCGTAGGACTTGGGCTCCTCCTCTTCGGCTCCGGGTGCCAGAGTGGGCCAGCCCTCCTCAGGAGCAGGGGCCTGGGGACGGAAGAACAGGTAGAACTTCGCCACAGAACCGTTGATGTAGGGCTGCAGCCAGATATTCAGGAACAGGCTGCCCACCGCCATCAGCAGAGCAACCACCATGATGCCGGCCACAGCGCCGCCGATGGCGCCGTAGCTGCCGCCGCCGATGGCATTGCCGATGCCCACAGCACCCAGACCGGCGATGATGGCCGTGCCCACCAGAACAATGGCGAACTCCACCAGATACCAGCCGATGAAGGAGAGATACAGCACAAAGAGCTTGCCCTTGTTGCCCTTCATCATCCGCTTGCTTTCGCTGATGGCGTCCAGGCCGTACTTACCGGTGTCCAGCAGCACGAAGGTGGACATGGAGTAGCGCAGGACCAGCCTGACCTCCAGGATCATAATGGCGATATAATCCAGCACAAACAGGATCACGCTCAGGGCGGGCACCGACTCCATGAGCAGCGCGGCGATCACGGCGATCACCATGAAGCCCAGCGCATAGAGCAGGGACCACAGCATGGTGAACACCCACACCAGCACCGCGGTGAGGATCACCTGCCCCGCCTTGGAGAAGCCGCAGAAAATGCGGTTCAGCTGGGGAGCTTCGTTCTTTACCATGGACAGGCAGTAACCGTCATAGCCCACGCCCATCAAGCCCTGCCAGACGGCGCTCAGCACAGAGCCGATCAGAGCCGCCAGCACCACGGTGCCGATCAGCGCCGCCAGACGGTCCGCGTACATCAGCATCATTTCCGTCATGATCTCCTCGGGCTGATAGCCGGACTGCATCAGTGTGGCGATCTGGGTCGTCAGGGCAGATGTACCGGCCACCGCGCCGAGAACGGTCTGGATCAGCCAGCTGCCCACCGACAGGATCACCAGGAACAGCAGCGTCACCCAGATTGCCTTGGGCTTCGTGGCCGCCATACTTTGTTTCACTTCTGTTTTTAACTGTGCTCTGTTATACATAAAAGAGCCTCCTCTCTTCCAGTCGATTTTACTACAGAGGGCTGGAAAATGCAACCTCTGACCCCCTCTCTTCTCCTCCTTATCCCAAAAAAGCGCGGCCTGTGGCCGCGCTTGAGACTGTCGAAAAAGGCTTCGCCTTTCCCGACAATTTCTTTGCAGTCCGCTGCGTCGCAGATTTTGTCCGCCAATAGCGAACAAAATCCACGCTTGCGGCCTGAGAAGTGTTTTCTCCGACGCACATGTCGTCGGAGAAAACGGATTACACTTTATTTCGCCGCAAAGCGGCGAAACTCTACGAGGTTTTTCGACAGACTGGCTTCTTCATGGCTCTATGATATCTGTCTGCGTTTTCTCTTGCTCCGCCTGGCAAACCACTCGTCCACCAGGTGCCAGCAGCGCTCAAAGAGCAGCTCAAACACATGGATCACCGAGGGAGCCAGCAGCAGGAACACCACGATCACCAGCCAGGACTGGAAATCCAGCCTGGTGAGATCGAAGTAAGCACCGAGAAACACGATGGAAATAAGCATTGCCGCCGACATGGTACCCAGGAGGGTCCATCGCTTCCAATCCAGGGGTCGGGACACATAATAGAGCACCAGCAGTCCCACAAAGCCCATGACCGCCGTAGCCAGCGTGGTCAGCGTCGTCTTCTCAAAGGTAAAGGCCACGGTAAACAGCTCAATGCCCACAATGAGCACGATATTGGACAATCCCCCGGGGAGGGCACGGCGAAGCACATTGCGCATAAAGCTGCCCCGGACCAGCTCGTGGTTGGGCTCCAGCGCCAGCACAAAGGAGGGGATGCCGATGGTCAGCGCGCTGATGAGGGTCATCTGAATGGGCGCGAAGGGATAGGGGAAGCCCGCAAAGGCGGTGATGAGCGCAAGGAACAGGGCCATGATATTTTTCACCAGATAGAGGGCGGCCGAACGCTGGATATTGTTGATGACCCGTCTTCCCTCCTCCACCACGCTGGGCAGCGCGGAGAAGTCGGAATTGAGCAGTACAAGCTCAGCCACCTGACAGGCCGCCTCGGCTCCGGAGGCCATGGCAATGCCGCAGTCGGCGTCCTTCAGCGCCAGCACATCATTGACGCCGTCACCGGTCATGGCCACGGTATGGCCCTCCCGCTGGATGGCCTTCACCAGCTTTTGCTTCTGGTCGGGGGTCACACGGCCAAAGACCGTATAGTCCCGGACGGCCTGGGCGTAGTCCACACCCTCTTTCAGGTAGCCGGCGTCGATATAGCGCTCCGCGCCCTCGATCCCCGCCTGCTGCGCCACTCTGGACACCGTCTCCGGGATGTCTCCGGAGATGACCTTGATGGCCACTCCCTGCCGGGCAAAGTAGGCGAAGGTGTCCTTCGCCTCGGGGCGGATGGGGTTATCCAGCACCACCAGCGCCACCGGCTCCACATCGCCGTTCAAGCCGCCAACGCCGGGAATGCCGGAGCAGCGGCCCAGAAGCAGCGTGCGGCAGCCCTCCTCCCGGTAGGGGGCGGCGATCGCGTCCACCGCCCCACGCTCACTGCCCAGGATAAACTCCGGCGCACCCACCGCAAAGGCGCCCGCATCCCGGAAAATCACCGCGGACCACTTGGTCGCAGATGTAAACGGGATTACCTTGTCAGCACGCCATTTTGCAGGCCCGTTGAAGCGATTTGCCATGGCTTTTGCCGTGTCGTTGTCCGCATCGGCGGCGCTGTAGTAGCAGTTCAGGATCTCCTCGATCTCTCCCGCATCCCAGCGCGTTTCATCCAGCGGCACCACCTCACGAACGGTCATCTCCGGCTGGGTGATGGTGCCCGTTTTGTCCACGCACAGCACATCCACACGGGCCAGGGTCTCAATGGCGCTCATCTCATGCACCAATGTCTTCTTCCCCGCCAGGCGGGCCACAGACACCGCCAAAGCCACACTGGTGAGCAGGTACAATCCCTCGGGGATCATGCCGATGAGCGCGCCCACCATGGAGCTGACAGAGGCGGAAAACCCGTGCTGCAGCACGATATACTCATTGCAGAACAGAGCCGTCCCGATGGGGATCAGGGCAAAGCCCACCACCTTGATGAGGCGGTCAAGGGACTTCATCATGCTGGATTTTACCGCACCTCTGTCCGCCTTGGCCTCCAGCGCCAGCCGGGAGGCGTAGCTCTCCGCCCCCACCCGGTCCATACGGGCACGGCAGCGGCCGGAGACCACAAAGCTGCCGGAGAGCAGCTCGTCTCCGGGATTTTTGGTAATGGGATCGGCTTCGCCGGTGATGAGGGCCTCATTGACCGTGACCTGTCCCACCAACACCGGTCCGTCCGCCGGGATCTGATCGCCGGCGCACAGCTCCACCACTTCTTCGCGCACCATGTTATGGGGCGCCACGGTGCCCAGCCGTCCGTCGCGCACCACCTTCACCCTGCCCTCAGCCAGAAGGTTCAGTTTTTCCAGCGTGGCACGGGAGCGAAGCTGCTGCACGATACCGATGGCGGAGTTGATGAGGGCGATCACCAGGAAGAACATATCCTTGTACTGTCCCGCCACCACCAGCAGCACCGCCAGCACCACAAACACCAGATTGAAGAAGGTCAGGGTATTCTCCCGGATGATCTGGCCCGTTGTCTTGGCGTTGGACACCACCGCGGTATTGGCATAGCCGTTGGCAGCCAGCTCCGCCGCCTGGGCCGAGGTCAGACCCCGTTCCGCGCCGGGATAGAACCGCTCCACTTCACGCAGCGCCGGGGTCTCGCCCTGCGCCTGTATCTCTTTCTTTTTCCCCAGTCCCACGCGCGCACCGTCCTTCCTGTGCTGAAAGTGTCATTATTGATTAGCATAGCACAAAGAAATGCCGGCGTAAAGCACCCTTACACCGGCATTTCTTTAAGTTTTTGTGAATTTCCGCATCAATTTACCCTGTGACCCGATAGCCGTAGACCACGGGGGTCACCGCCGGAGACAGGGGCGCAAAGGTGTAGCCCGCGTCACGGTAGCCCTCAATGACAGCGGGCAGGGCCTGCACCGTGGTTCCACGGGCAGCGCTGTCGTGGGCCAACAGCACCACCTGCTCCCGGCCTATCCCCTTCAGGCAGTTGGCGGTGATCACCGCCGGGTCCAGCGGGGTCACGGTGGCATCCTGCGCGGAGGCGTTCCAGTCGAAGTAGTGAAATCCCCGGCGGAGCATTTCAGAGATGATCTCCTTATAGAGGGCCTGATTATAGCCGTTGATGCTGCCGCCCGGAAAACGGAACACCTGAGGATAAACTCCGGTGACCTCATAGATCCACTGGTAAAGCCGGTAAAAATCCGCCAGATAATCTTCCACGGAGGCGTAGATCTTGCGGTAATCGTGGCTCCAGCTGTGCACGGCGATGGTATGCCCCGCAGCCACAATGTCCCGCATCCGCCGCTGGCTCTCCTCCCCCGTCGCGCCGACCACAAAGAAGGTGGCCTTCACATCGTACCGGTCCAGCACCGCCAGAATTCGGTCGGTATTCACAGAGGGACCGTCGTCAAAGGTGAGACAGACCAGCTTTCCCTCCGGCGCCGCCTCCTCACATGGCTGCGCGTACAGGTCCGGGTAGAGCTTGGTGTACTCCGGCACCAGCCCCTCCGGCGTGAGGATCACATGCTCCATCAGCTCGCCGATGGTCTGCTCTGCCGCCTCCAGTGCAGCTGCACTCTCCTCCAGCGCGGCTGTGCTCTCCTCCAGCGCCGTCCGGCTGGCCGACAGCTCGCTCTCAAGCCGCTCCACAACCTGCCGCTGCTCCTCCAGCCGGGCGGTCAGGTCCGTCTCCCGCCGGGCAGCCCGGCGGTTTTGCTCCCACTCTGCGGCGCTCAGGGCCGCGGCAGCAGCAAAAAGCAACACCGCCGCAAAAAACAGATATTTCCACAGGCGTCCGGTCTTTTTCCGCGGTGCGGAAATCCCGCTTTGTTCCATAGCTTTCTCTCCTGTTCCGGGGTAGATCCCCGGTATTTCTCTGAAGTTCAGTATAGAACAGCGCGCCGCAAAAATCAACAGATTATGTCAACATGTAACGATTTGTAAACCCTTTGCAACCACAGGTGAGAGGCTTGTCACTCTTTGTCATATTTTACCGCTCTCCGGCGGCACAGTTTCCTCCACCAGGCAGCTTCTGCTCAGCTTCACGCGGCGGTAGTAGATGTAAGTGATAGTGCTGCACACGAACCAGCCCGCGGGATAGCCCATGGCAATGTAAATCAGCTCATTGCGGATGAAGTTGGCCATGATAAACAGGTAACATTGGCGGAACACCACAAAGGACCCCAGCATGATGACCATGGAGGCACGGGAGTTGCCCGCGCCGCGCAGCGCGCCGGAACACACCTGATTGATGCAGCAGAGAAGATAAAAGGGGGACATCCAGCGCAGCAAAAGGGTCCCCCATGCCACGACCTCCGCCTTTTTGTTAAAAAACCGCACCAGATAGGGGGCAAAGGCCTCCACCGGCAGCAGAAGGATGGCAGTACAGCCAAGGGCCATGAGCAGCGCGGTGTTGACGCCCTTTCTGGCCCGCTCCTCCCGACCGCAGCCCAAATTCTGCCCCACAAAGGTGGTGCTGGCCAGCGCAATGGACTGCATGGGCAGGAACATAAGCTGGTCGATCTTGGCATAGGCCGTCCAGCCGGACATACAGTCGCTGCCGAAGTAGTTGATGTAGGACTGCACGAAAATGTTGGAGAACGCGGTGACCGCCAGCTGCAGCGCCGCGGGAATACCCACCCGGAAGATCTTTTTCAGCATATCCATATGGATGGCCAGCTTACGCGGATGCAGGCGCACGCAGCTTTCGGTGCGCAGCAGCAAAATGACCACCAGCACCGCGGAGACCGCCTGGGAGATCACCGTCGCCAGCGCGACGCCCTCCACGCCCATGTGGAACCCCAGCACGAACACAAGATCCAGCAGGATATTCATGCCCGCCGACACCATGAGGAAGTAGAAGGGCCGTCTGGAGTCACCGATAGCCCGCAGGATACCCGCGCCCATGTTGTAGATGAGCAGCCCCGTGATCCCGGCAAAGTAGATGTTGAGATAGAGGGTGGACTCGGGCATCACATCGGCGGGGGTCTTCATAAAGCGCAGCATGGCGGGCGTCATACCCAGGCCAATGCCGGTGAACAGCACGCTCAGGATCAGGGTCATCAGCATGGCGGTATGCACCGTTTCCTGCACCTTGTCAAACCGCTTGGCGCCGTAATACTGGGAGATCACCGCGCCGGCGCCGCTGGCAAGGCCCATGAACAGTCCGATGAGGGTGTTGATGATGGGTCCCACAGTGCCCACGGCGGAAAACGCCGCGTTGCTGACATAGTTGCCCACCACCCAGGTGTCCACCATATTGTACAGCTGCTGAAACACATTTCCCGCCAGCAGCGGAAGCGAAAAGGTAAGGATATGGCGGAAAATACTCCCCTGGGTCATATCCACATCCCTGCGTTTGCCGCTCGGAGCGGCCTTGATGATCGACAATTCCATCGCCCTGCTTTTCTGTATGTAATAGCATCACTATAGTACAGTTTTCCTCTCCTGTAAAGGTGTTTCCCCTTTTTCCCGACAAAAACAAATTGCCCCGCGGCGCGCTCCCTTCCGGGAGACGCCACGGGGCAGCTTCACTGCGCGCTCAGCTCTCGCAGCAGCTTTTCGCCTCCTGATAGCGCTCAGGCGGTTTGGTGGTATTGGGCGGGAAGAATTCCTCCATGGGGAACTGCACCCGGCGGAACACGGAGCAGGGATCCTCCTCGCAGCTGCCGGGGCACTCCTTCTGGGGCACGCAGTAGTCGTAGGCGGGGATGAGCAGCTGGCTGTCCCGCTCCAGCCGGATGATGGAAAACTGGCCAAGGGTCACATAGACTCTCCGGCCCTCGCCCCCCTGTTCCAGACCCTCGGGGAAGCAGGCGGCAATGCCCGCGGGCACGTCGCTGGGCTCGCAGCCGCAGCAGCAGCAGGGGCATTTGTCCCCCGGGTCCACCAACTTGATCCCCAGAATGAGGGGGTCCACCGCCTCCACCACGGCGATGGGCAGATTGGCGCCGGGCAAACTCTGCTGATCCAGATCATAGGCGGCCATGTTGGAGGAAAACACCTTGGCCGAGCCTTCGCTGCCAAAGAGGATGGCCCGTTTGTCATACACCGTCAGACCGCAGATGGCCATGGGGCGGGACGCTCCGATAAAGGCGTCGGCGCTCACCTTGTAGAAGTAACGTACATCCACCGTGTAAAATCCCCGGTTGAAGCTCACGGGCTCCACGTCAATGTATACATACAGCAGTTCGGCCTTCCCCGCTTTCAGGCTGATGGCGCGGTCAATGATGGCCTGACAGCCCGCCGCCGGATAGAACCTCAGGTTCTCCACACAATCCTTATCCCGGCAGCTGTCAAAGATCTTTCTGGTGTGAATGCATACGGCCTCCCGAATGCCGCCCGCTTCGCAGCCGGGGCCGGACTCCAGCAATTCAGCCACATCGATACCTCCCGATATTCTGGTAGGGACACGGCAGTCCCTTCACACCCATTGTATGCCCCCATCATGGAAAAGTTCAGAGCCAGCCCCCTTTACTTTCTCATGATACCATGGTAAAATCGGTAGAGAATTTACCGATGACAGGAGGGTATTCCATGCACGATCATCCCGAAGAAGATCTGCTGTACGACGCCATTCTCTCCCTGAAAGACAGAGATGAATGTCGTGCCTTTTTTCATGATCTGTGTACCATGACCGAGCTGAAAGCCATGTCCCAGCGCATTGAGGTCGCCCGTCTGCTGGACCGCGGACTGATCTACAGCGATATTCTGTCCCGCACCGGCACCTCCAGCGCCACCGTCAGCCGTGTGAACCGCGCCCTTCAGTACGGGGCCGACGGCTACCGCATCGTGCTGGACCGTCTGGACAAATGATGGACTCTTACACCGTTTTGGCTCAGTTCTACGACGAACTCACCACCGATGTGCCCTATGAGCGCTGGGCCGACTATCTGGAGAAGCAGTTCGCCCGCCACAAGCGTCCCATCCGCACCGTGACAGAGCTGGGCTGCGGCACGGGCACGCTGGCCGCCATTCTGGCGAGGAGAGGCTATGAAGTCACAGCGGTGGACCTCTCCCCCGAGATGCTCTGTGTGGCCGCGGAAAAGTGCGCGGGACTGGATGTGCAGCTGGTTTGCCAGGATATGTCCCGTCTTGCGCTGCCGGAACCGGCGGATGCCGTCATCTGCTGTCTGGACAGCCTGAACTATGTCACCCGCCCCGCCGCTGTGCGCCGCACCTTTCAGCGGGTATTTGACGCGCTGAAGCCCGGCGGGCTATTTCTCTTTGATGTCAAGACTCCCCTGGCCCTGGAAAGCGCCGACGCTCAGACTTATCTGGACGAAAACGAGGATCTGTTCTGCGTCTGGCGGGGCAGCTATGACAAGCGCAGGCGCATCTGCTGCTACGGCATTGACCTCTTTGTCCTGCAGGAGGACGGAAGCTGGTGCCGGGACGGAGAGTACCACGAGGAGTACGCCTACACCATGGAGGAACTGTCCCTATGGCTGGGCGAGGCAGGCTTCACAAAAATCAAACAGTTCGGAGAGCTGCGCCTCTCCCCTCCCAAGGCGGAGGAAATGCGGATCTTCTTTACCGCAGGAAAGGAATAACAATGGATCAACTGGTTAGAGTGATCGCAAAGGACGCCCCCGTAAAGGCGGTGGCTATCTCAGGCACCGCTCTGGTGGAGCGCGCCCGCGCCATCCACGACACCTGGCCCGTGGCCACCGCCGCTCTGGGCCGTCTGCTCATGGGCGCGTCCATGATGGGGAATATGCTCAAGGAGGAGCACGGCTCCGTCACCCTCCGGGTGCGGGGCGGCGGCCCCCTGGGCTCCCTTACCGCCGTATCCGACAGCGAAGGCAATGTCCGGGGCTATGTTCAGAACCCCGCGGTGGACGTCCCCCGCAAGGCCCACGCCAAGCTGGATGTGGGCGCCGCGGTTGGCTGCGACGGCGAGCTTACCGTGATCAAAGACCTCAACATGAAGGAGCCTTATGTGGGCTCCGTGCAGCTGGTGGGCGGTGAGATCGCCGAGGATATCGCCGCTTACTTCTACGAGAGCGAGCAGATCCCCACCGCCTGCGCTCTGGGCGTGCTCATCGCCCCCGACCAAAGCGTGCAGACCGCCGGCGGCTATCTCATCCAGTTGCTGCCCGGCGCGGAGGAGGAAGTCATCTCCGCCGTGGAGCGGGGCATCAGCCGCGTGGGCGCCGTCAGCGCCAAGCTGGACGAAGGTATGTCCCCGCTGGAGCTGCTGCGTGACGTACTCAGCGAGTTCGAGCTGGAGGTCCTGGAGACCGCCCCTGTGGAGTACCGCTGCTACTGTTCCCGTGAGCGGGTCAGCCAGGCGCTGATCAGCATGGGCCGTGAGGAGCTCACCTCTCTCATCGAGGAACAGAACGGCGCTGAGCTCACCTGCCAGTTCTGCGACGCAGTGTATCACTTCACCGGCGACGAACTGCGGCAGCTTCTGAAGGACGCCACCGAAAAATAATATTAAAAACTTTTCCAAAATCTATTGACAAGTACCTGCCGTTTGGTTATAATCACTTTCGCCGTCTGACGAGCGGCAGGTACTTGGGAGCATAGCTCAGCTGGGAGAGCACTTGCCTTACAAGCAAGGGGTCACAGGTTCGAGCCCTGTTGTTCCCACCACTTTCCTGTCAGGAATATGTGGCGCGGTAGTTCAGTTGGTTAGAACGCCGGCCTGTCACGCCGGAGGTCGAGGGTTCAAGTCCCTTCCGCGTCGCCATTTATTTTCATATGCCCAGGTAGCTCAGTTGGTAGAGCAGCGGACTGAAAATCCGCGTGTCGCTGGTTCGATTCCGGCCCTGGGCACCATTTGCGAGTGTAGCTCATCTGGTAGAGCGCCACCTTGCCAAGGTGGAGGTAGCGAGTTCG
>JAQXJQ010000021.1 GCA_029009035.1 Oscillospiraceae bacterium
CGGCGATGAAGATCATCAGCCGGAGCGTGAAGGCGGCGTTTTCCGGCGCCATGCCGGACAGCCGGGTCACAAGCGGCGTGAGAGCCACGGCGACGGCGGACATGACCACCAGCACCGCCTCCGAAATGAGGCAGAAGAGCTTGGTATACCGCCGGGCTTCGTCGGGCCGTCCCGCGCCCATGCACTGTCCGGCCACGGTGAGCAGGCCGATGCCGATGGCCTGGCTGGGCATACTGGCCACCAGCTCCAGGGTTGCGGTCATGGCCTGGACCGCCATGGCGGCGGTGCCCAGCATGGACACGGTGGACTGCACCACCAGCTTGCCCAGCTGAAACATGGAGTTTTCCACGCCGGTGGGAACGCCCACCCGGAGCACCATGCCGATGAGCTTGCGGTTGACCCGGATGGAACGGTAATTTCGCAGGGAGATGGGCAGCCGGGAGTTGCGCAGCAGAGCCAGCAGCACCACGGCGCTGACCACGCGGGAGACGGTGGTGGCCAGGGCGGCACCCACCACGCCCAGATCAAACACAAAAATGAGGATCGCGTTGCCCGCCACATTCACCCCGTTGGCCACCGCCGCCACCGCCATGGGCGGCGCGGAATTTCCGCCGGCACGGAAGGTGGCCGCCGCCGTCTGCTGCACGGCCACGAAGGGATAGGCAAGGGCGGTGATGAGGAAATACTGCGCCGCCTGATCCATGACAGCCTGCTCCACCGTCCCGAAAATGAGCCCCAGCAGACCCCGGCGGAACGCAAGGCACACCGCCATGATGGCGGCAGACAGGCCCAGACTCACCAGAAAGACCTGGCGGGCGGCGGCGTTGGCGTTGTCCCTGTCCCCGCGCCCCAGAAACTGGGCGCAGACGATCACGCCGCCGGCAGCCAGCGCCGCCAGCAGGTTGAACACCAGCATATTGATGGAGTCCACCAGAGAGACGGCGGAGATGGCGGTCTCGCCCACGGAGGTGACCATCATGGTGTCGGCAATGCCCATCAGGCCGGAGAGCACCTGCTCCAGCATGAGGGGGATGAGCAATTTGATGATTTGGCGGCGGTCAAACATAAAAATCCACTCTCTTTGTGACATTTCGGGTCATTATAGCACAGCCGCCCCGGTTTGCCAAGAACGGGGATGTCAGCTTTTTCCCCCCGAAGGGGGAGGACTTCGGCGCTTTCACCAACGGTTGCAGGGACACGGCGGGTGTGCTAATATGGAAAGCGGAATTTGCGGCAGCCGCACAGGTTCCGCAGAACACGAAGGAGTGACCCATATGCGGGAATTGGATGCCGCCGTCATCACCGAAGCGGTGGCGCGGATGTGCATTGAGGCAAATACCAGGCTCCCCCGGGATGTGATGGACACCATCGCCAGAGCCCGGGAGGCGGAGGACTGGCCGGTGGCCCGGGACATTCTGGACCGGATCATGGAGAACTACTCCATCGGCGGCGACATCCCCATCTGTCAGGACACGGGTATGGCCTGTGTCTTTCTGGAGGTCGGGCAGGACGTCCACATCGTCGGCAGCCTCACCGACGCCGTCAACGAGGGGGTGCGCCGGGGCTACGGCGAGGGCTACCTGCGCAAATCCGTGGTGCGCGACCCCCTGGACCGGGTGAACACCGGGGACAACACCCCCGCCATGCTCTACACCGAGCTGGTGAGCGGCGACCGGGTGACCGTCACCGTGGCCCCCAAGGGCTTCGGCAGTGAAAATATGAGCCGCATCGCCATGCTCAAGCCCTCCGACGGACTGGAAGGCGTGAAGAAGTTCATTCTGGACAGCGTGGAGCAGGCCGGCCCCAATCCCTGTCCCCCCATCGTGGTGGGCGTGGGCATCGGCGGCACCTTTGACAAGTGCGCCCTGCTGGCCAAAAAGGCCCTGCTGCGGGAGATGGGCAGCCATCACCCCGACCCGTTCTACGCCGAACTGGAGGAGGAACTGCTGGAGAAGGTCAACGCCCTGGGCATCGGCCCCCAGGGGTTCGGCGGTCGGACCACCGCCCTCGCCCTCCACATCGAGACCCTGCCCACCCACATCGCGGGGCTGCCCTGCGCGGTGAATATCAACTGCCATGTGGCCCGTCATGTCACGGAGGTGCTCTGAGATGGCCATTCACATTACCGCTCCCCTCACCCCCGAGGTCGCCCGCACCCTAAAGGCGGGGGACAGCGTGCTCCTCTCCGGTACCGTCTACACCGCCCGCGACGCCGCCCATAAGCGGCTTTGCCGGCTGGTGGCGGAGGGAAAGGAGCTGCCCTTCCCCATCAAGGGCGCCGTCATCTACTATGTCGGCCCCTCTCCCGCCCGTCCCGGCCAGCCCATCGGCTCCGCCGGACCCACCACCAGCTACCGCATGGACGCCTACGCCCCCACCCTGCTGCGTCTGGGCGAGCTGGGCATGATCGGCAAAGGCAAACGGGGCAGCGAGGTCATCGTCGCCATGAAGGAGACAGGCGCCGTCTACTTCGGCGCCATCGGCGGCGCAGGGGCGCTGCTGAGCCGGTGCGTCAAGTCCTCCCGGCTCATCTGCTACGAGGATCTGGGCGCGGAGGCCATCCGTGAGCTGGAGGTGGAAAACCTCCCCCTCACCGTGGTCATCGACGCGGAGGGCACCGACCTCTATGAGACCGGCCGCAGGGCCTATCTGGAGCAACGGGCCAAAAAGTAGGCCCAGCGGAACGTAACCCCCGCAGGCGAAAGATTCCCTTCGCCACGGCTTACAGCTTCCCCTTTTTCGGGAGAGGCTTTTTTGGCGCGCCGAGTCGTCGCGCCCCACGAAAAAACAACCCCGCAGCGTTAAGAAAATATGCCGGTGGCATATTTTTAGCGTAGGCCGCAGCGGCTATGCCGCGAGGAAAGGGCAGTTCGTCGTCAGAGGGAGGCTTTTGGCGCACCCCTTGGCTCTCCCTCTGGGAGAGCTGTCAGCGTGCGAGGAACGAGCCGCTGACTGAGAGGGCTAATTTGTACCCTCTCCGTCAAAAATCGAAGATTTTTGACACCTCTCCCATAGGGAGAGGCAAGACTGTCGAAAAAGCCGGATTTACATGCACGAAGTGCAAAAGCCTCGCAGAGTTCCGTCATCCGCAGATGACGGAATAAAATGAAATCCGTTTTTTCTGAGGACATGTGCCTCAGAAAAAACACTCCTCAGTTCGCAAGCGTGCGAGCGGAGCGAGTGCGACGAAGCGAACTGCATCCCATCGAAGAAATGCTTGCATTTCTGAGAAGCGTGTCGAAGTTTTTCGACACGCTGAGCTCCCGGCCGATTGCGGCCGGGAGCTTTAAAGGGGCTGATATGGAATTATTAGTCGAAGGGGATCTCCAGCACCTGACCCACATAAATCAGGTTGGGATTCTTAATGGTGTCCTTGTTGACCTCGTAGATGGAGTCCCACTTGTAGCCGGAACCCAGCAGACGGGAGGCAATGCCCCACAGGGTGTCACCCCTGACCACGGTGTAGGTGACAACTTCGGGCTCGGGCTCAGGCTCGACTACGGGCTCAGTGAGGACAGTGATACGGCCCTGAGGCTCGGCATAACCGGTGACTTTGCCGTTCTCGAAGGACTGGACATAGTTGGCCAGGACCATATAGTCCTCCATCACATAGTCCAGAACATTGGCTGCACCGGCGAACATGGCATAGCCGTCGCCCAGATCGCGCAGCGTGTAGTTATGGCCGGCCAGGTTGTACTTGGCGGTCAGATCCAGAGGAACATACTCTCCGGTGGCCTTGTCCAGAACCAAAACATCCTTCACACGGTACTCGCCGGTGGGACCGCCGGTCCAGACACCCTTCTCGTCCTTCTGGACGGTGGGGGCAATGGAGGTGTCAATGGTGTATTTCAGGCCGGAGACCTGGAGGAAGCCGCCGCACTCAGCGGTGCCGGCGTCACGGGCACCCCATTCCAGAGCGTCCAGGATCTGCTGACCGGTGACGGTGACGAGGCAGGCCACATTGCCGAAGGTGTGGATCTGCTTGCAGACCTTGTAGGAGATCTCGCCGGTGATGGCCTGGTTGCGGATGCCGCCGCCGTTCATGACAGCAAAGTCCACATCCAGACCCATGTTGTCGAACAGGTAGTAAAGAGCGTCAGCGGCAAAGTCGCCGGTATTGGTCTCCTGCTTGCGGACCAGACGGTTGCCGTCGGCGTCGTAGTTATCCAGGGTGTCGTCGATGGAGCCAATGACCACGCCCAGCTGCTCGTCAACGGAGGCAACCCAGGCATCCTCAATGGCCTTGACCTCGGCGTCGGGCTCGATGCCTGCCAGATCCTCGGCGGTAAGCAGCTTGGTGGTGATGGTGCCGTCAGCGGCGATGGTCATCTGGCCCAGCTTGCCCAAATAGGAGCCGGTCTGGGTCAGGATCACGGTGTGACCGTCCTTGTCGGCAACCTCTTTACCTTCCAGGCCGGAGTGGGAGTGGCCGTCGATGAAGGCGCTCAGGCCGTGGGTGTTGGCGATCACATCTTCGGAGTTCCAGGGATCGGAAGCGGGGTCATCGCCCAGATGGCCCAGACCGATGACGATGTCGGCCACAGGGGCAACAGCGTCAATAGCCTTCTGCACGGCGGCGTACAGGGCGGAACCGTCGGTGCCGCCGGCGATGCCGTAGATGTAGTTGCCGGCGTCATCCTGGAAGTACTTGGGGGTGGACTTGGTAAAGGACTCGGGGGTGGTGATGCCCACGAAGGCGATCTTCACGCCGTTCACATCAAAGATCTTGTAGGGTTCCAGTACGGGAGCGCCGACCACGCCGTTCTCCCTGTGGTAGAAGTTGCAGGAGAGGTAGTCGAACTCGGCATCGGCAATGGCCCGCATGGCACCCTCCATGCCGTAGTCGAACTCGTGGTTGCCCAGGGTGGCGGCGTCATAGCCGGCGGCGTTCATCAGCTTGGTAATGGTCACGCCCTTGTCCATGGAGCCGTAGGCGGTGCCCTGAACATGGTCGCCGGCGTCCACCAACAGAGCATTGGGCAGGGTGTCCTTATAGGCGGCCACAAGGGAGTAAGTGATGTCGCTGTCAATGTAGGTGTGGACATCGTTGGTGTAAAGAATGACGATCTCATCCTCGGCGGGAGCGGGAGAGATCAGAATGTCGTCCTCAGCGGCAAAGGCGGGGACGGCCAGGCTGAAGACCATAGCGAGGGCCAACAGCAGGGGCAGAAGTTTCTTCTTCATGTACATCACCTTTCAACTCAAAAATGAATCACGGAAGAACCGCGCTTTTGATGCTTTTATCATACCCCAAACCGGCGGTGGCTTCAACCAATTCAGAGTAAAGTAAAGGTAAACTTTTCATAGGATTTTTGGGGATCCGACAAAAAGGCGGGCCGCCGGCCCGCCTTTCGCAGTATGCTATTTTGTGGCCCAGTTTCCGGTGGCGGAGGCGGTGAGGAAGGCGTTGATGAAGCCGTCCAGATCGCCGTCCATGACGGCGTTGATGTTGGAGGTCTCGTAGGCGGTGCGGTTGTCCTTCACCAGCTGGTAGGGCATGAACACATAGGAGCGGATCTGGCTGCCCCACTCGATCTTCAGCTGGGTGCCCTTGATGTCGGAGATCTTGTCCAGATGCTCCTGCTCCTTGATCTGCACCAGCTTGGAGCGCAGCATCTTCATA
>JAQXJQ010000022.1 GCA_029009035.1 Oscillospiraceae bacterium
GCCCCATGTGATCATCCCGGACAGAGGGGAGGCCATCCGCTATGCCCTGGGCCTGGCACGGCCGGGGGATGTGGTGGCCCTGCTGGGCAAGGGGCATGAGGAGTACATCGAGGCCGACGGCGTGCGCCGCCCCTTCTCCGAGCGGGCGGTGGTGGAGGAGTATTTCCGAAAAGCCTCCCTCTGACGAGGGAGCTCAGTCTGTCGAAAAACCCGGTCTGCCATAGACCGGGTTTTTCGACAGACTGGGGGCTGCTGCAGAACAGGGCATTCTGCACCGCGTCCGTTTACTTCATTTCACTCTGAACCGGCTGGGGGAGCGCTTGCGCACCAGCAGCAGAATGGCGGCGGAGTACACCACGGTGACGATGAGCACCACCAGGGTGAACCAGGAGGGGGTGGAGCGGATCTGGATACAGGTGTAGCAGAGGACATACATCACGCCGTTGATGATGCCGAAGAAGGGGTTTTTCATCTGCAGGTCGGAGGTGTAGGGCTGGAACAGGTAGTACATACCCAGGGAGTGCACCGCGAAGAACACACCCAGACACAGCAGCGCCGCCATAAAGGCCAGATACTGGCCCAGCGGAGGCCTGCCGCCGGCGCACAGGGTGAAGACGGTGAACATCCCGCACACCGCCGCCGAGAGCAGCAGGTTGACGCCGCACATCCGGCTGAAGCGGAGCATGAAATTTTTCAATATCACATCCCGCTGACGGTACCAGCCGAACTTCAGCATGGCCAGGTCGCAGTTGTAGAACATGGCCTTGGTGATGCGGGTGCCCACGATGTTGCTGTCGATGAGGTAGAGGAAGAACACGCAGAAGGGCAGTGCCCGGGTCACGGCGGAGAAGACCTCCGCGGTGTCCTCCCCGCGGAAGATGAGCAGGGCGATGGCACCCGCCGCGGTGGCGATGGCCACCACGATGAGGCAGATGCGCAGGGGCTTGTACATCATGCGGCGGTGGCGGCGGAAGAAGAGGGCCTGCAGATAGTTCCAGCCGGACAGAGAGGCGTACTCCCCCTCGGCGGTGAGGTCGGAGCTCTGCAGCTGCACATCCTTGAACGCCGCGCCCTTGTTCTTCTGCCGGGCCAGCTCGGGGGAGACCTTGTCGGCCTGGCAGGTGTCCAGGGTGAGGCGGTAATAGTCGGGATAGCGGATGAGGGCGATGAGGGACAGCGCCCCCAGCACCAGAAATGCCGGCAGCGCCCACAGGATGAGGGTGTTGGGCAGGGAGAGCTCCAGAGCCAGACCGGGGACATAGGCCAGAATGGGGCCGGCGAAGACCACCGTGAGGGTGAACCACACCTGTCCGTAGATGGCGCGGCCGCGGCGGCGGTAAACGGCGATGTGGAGCCACTCGAACACCAGCCGGGCACAAGACAGCTCCACGCTGAGCAGCAAGGCCATCCACAGGCTCTGGCCGTAAACGGCGGCGCAGATGAGCAGACCCACGGTGAAGGTGACGAAGTACTCCGCATGGTGCTTCACTTCCGCCCACAGGTGGAAGCGGCCGGCGTTCATGCCCATCATGCGCACGCAGGTGTATTTCAGCTGGTCGGCGGCCACGGCGCAGGGGTTGAGCAGGGAGCCGCTCAAAAAGCTGAGGCAGAACAGCAGCCAGCAGAACACGCCGAAGAAGTTGGGCAGCGTGTCAAGAGGGTCGGCCAGCAGGAGGGTGGGCAGCACGCACAGCAGAGCCAGATAGAGGATGGTGCCGCCGAAGGACTTGATGATGCGCCAGATCCACAGCAGCACCGACAGCGCCAGCTTGCCCTCCTTGGCGCTGTACAGGGTATCGGACACCAGCCGGCGGATGAGGGGGATGCGCCCCAGCCAGTAGATGACCTTGTTGCCCCGCATGGCTGCGTCCAGCTTTAAGATGGTGGAGCCTTTCATTGGGGGGCCTCCTGCGCATCGCTGTCCCGGAGAATGTCGATGATGCGGCTTTCGAACTCAGGGGTGTGGATGAGGTCCGGGTCCACGCTCTCCAGCAGGCCGTGGTTCAGAATGACGATCTGGTCGCACAGGTCGGCGGCCAGCTGCAGGATATGGGTGGAGAAGATGATGATGTGGTCGTCCTTCATCTCCCGCAGCAGGTTTTTCATCTCCAGCGCGGCCACCACATCGAAGGAGGTCAGCGGTTCGTCCAGCAGGATCACCGGGGGACGGCCGATGAGGAAGCAGAGCATCTGCACCTTGTTTTTCATGCCGTGGGAGTAGCCCTGCATGAGGCGGTGGCGGTCCTCCTTGTCGATCCCCACCAGCGCCAGCCAGTCGTCGGGGGTGCGGCCGGTGCCGCCGGGATCGCCGGAGATCTCCAGAAAGAACTTGACGAACTCATAGCCGGTGAGAAATTCCGGCACCACCGGGGTGGAGAGCACATAGCCCACATCTCCCTGGGCGAGGGGGCGCTGCTTCCCGCCGTCGGAGAGGAGCACCGTGCCGCTGTCAGCGGGGAATTCTCCGGACAGGCAGTTGAAGAGGGTGGTCTTGCCCGCGCCGTTGCGGCCCAGCAGACCGTAGATCCCGCTCTGGGAGAAGGTGTAGCCGGCGCCTTTGAGCACCTGCTTTTCGCCAAAGCTCTTTTTGACATCCTGAAGGATCAGTTCCATATTGAGATCACTCACTTTCCGGGAAGATCATATACCTTCCACCGGGTGGAAGGTCAAGGGGTATCTTCTCTCTTTTTGGGCAGAAACAGGGCGGAAAGGCTCTTTCGGGTGAGCCAGACCAGCACACACAGCACCAGGGCCACGGCGGCGGTCATTTCGTTGCTCAGCCCCTCCTCGGGGAGGGAGGCGAAGAGCTGGCCCACGGCGTTGAACCCCAGATGGGTGATGAGGGAGGGGAGGATGGAGCCGGTGCGCAGGGTCATCAGGCCGAAGACCAGACCCAGGGCGAAGGCGTAGGCGATCCACACCGGCTGGGCGTGGCAGACGCCGAAGATGGCGGCGGAGAGGAGCAGCGCCACCCCGTCGGGCATTCCCCGGCGCAGGCGGGAGAGGATGTAGCCCCGGAAGATGACCTCCTCCGCGATGGGCGCGGCCAGCACGGTGGCCAGCGTGGAGAAAAGGCCGGGCTGCAGCAGGGCGGAGGAGGCGTCGGCGTAGGAGTCCAGCCATGCCGCGGGCAGCATGAACAGCACGCAGCTCACCGCCAGATACAGCAGCGGCGCCGCCACGGCGGCCCCGGCCAGCGTCGCGGGGGGACAGGGGGTGAGGCATACGCCCTTCAGCGGATTTTGCCTGCGCAGCAGGAAGAAAAGGGCGAGTATGAGCACCGTCAACGCGTTGGACAGCAGGGTGATCTGCCCGGAGTAGCCCATGGTGAAGATCATGACCTGCTGAGAGAACAGGACGGGGTCGGTAAAATGACCCTGTACGCCCAGATAGATGGCGGCGGCAGCGGCAAAGGCCAGGCTGACCAGGGTCTGGCAGCCCAGAAACAGCAGCAGGGCGCACAGCGCCTTGCCCACCGCGGCAAAGAAGCCCCCGGGCGTGACGCGGGATCGCTCCATGGCGGACACCTCCGAACAAACAGCTTTTGCTCATTATATCACCCGTCCCGGAGCCTGTCGATAGGGGCGAGAAAATGTGGTTGTCATTTTGAGGCCCATCGTGTAAAATGGAAGATAAGACATCAGGAGAGGAGGGGGTGCGTGATGAGCGCGCTGCTGCTGCCCAATGAAATCGTGGCCCTGTCATCCCAGGCGGCAGACCTGCTGGTAAACGCCGGTGACGGCGACTGCGCCCTGCTCTACCTTGCCCTTCTGCGGGGGGGAGACCTGACCCGCGCCCGGCAGAGCCTTCACTGGGATGAGATTAAGATGGGAGCGGTGTATGCCCGGCTGGTGAAGCTGGGACTGGCGGCGCAGCGGGATGCCGCAGTGCCCGCCCCGGCGCAGCCGCGGGAGGAGCCGGCGCAGTATACCCGCAGGGACATTGCCGACGCCCTGGAGCGGGAGCCGGAGTTCTGCGGCGTCTACCACGAGGTGGAGCGCCTGTTCGGCCGACCCCTCAGCGACGCCGACCTGCATACCCTCTATACCGTCTATGACGATCTGGCCCTGCCGGCGGAGGTCATCCTCATGCTGGTGATCCATGTGCAGAAGACCCTGCAGCGCCAGAAGCAGAGCGACGCCGTGCGGGCGAGAATGTCCCAGGTGAAGAGCGAGGCCTACCGCTGGAAGCGCATGGGGCTCACCACCGTGGACGCCGCCGAAGCCTACCTGCGCCGACAGCAGCAGGTGGACGAGCGGGAATGGGGCGTGCTCTCCGCCGTTGGGGTGCGGGAGCGCCGCCCCGCCGTGGAGCGGGAGCGGGAGTACATCAGCAGCTGGGTGGAGCTGGGGCTCAGCGACGAGCTGATCGCCATGGCCCACGACCGCACGGTATATCAGAAGGGGCAGATGAACTGGCCCTACGCCAACAAGATCCTGCTGGCATGGCATCAGGCGGGGTGGCGCACCGTCCGGCAGGTGGAGGAGGGGGAGAAGGCGGCCAAACGGCCCGCCCCCCGCAGGGCTCCGGGAGAACAGCCCGACTATCAGGCCAGCGCCCAGCGCATCCGGGACAATGACCGCTGGCTGGACGAATTTCTGGAGTCGGAAGCAAACAAAGGCAGGTGAAGGGTCATGGCATATGAACAGAGCATCATGCAGCGGGCCAACGCCCGGCTGCTGCGCCGCCGGGAGACCCGGGAGCGCAGACGGTACGAGCTGGAGCAGGAGCTCTACCGCCGGGAGCCGAAGCTGCGGCAGATCGACCGTGCCCTTCGGGGCACCATGACGGAGCTGGCGGAGCTTGCCATCTCCGGCAAGGCCGTGGAGCACAACGGGCCGGAGATCTCCGCCATCCGCCGGCGCAATCTGGAGCTGCAGGAGCAGTGGGCGCAGACGCTGAAGAGCCTGGGCTATGAGCCGGACGCTCTGGACGACAAGCCCGCCTGCTCCCGCTGCGGCGACAGCGGATGGGTGGACGGCGAGATGTGCGATTGCCTTAAGAAGCTGTGCGCCGAGGAGCAGATGAAGGCCCTCACCGCCCTTTTGAGCCTCACCGACGAGCAGTCCTTTGAGCGCCTTACCCTGGATGTGTACAGCGACGCCCCCTGGCCCGGCGCGGTGCGCTCCCCCCGGGAGAATATGAAGCGGGTGGTGACGGTGTGCGAGGGTTTCGCCCGCCAGTTCCCCGCCTATTCCCTGAAAAATCTGCTGCTCTCCGGCGGCACCGGCCTGGGCAAGACCTTCCTGTCCGGCTGCATCGCCCGGGAGGTCTCCCGGCGGGGTTACTCCGTGGTGTATGACACGGCCATCAATCTCTTCTCCGCCTTTGAGACCCGGAAATTTACCCGGGACGCCCAGGAGGAGCGGCAAGCCCGGGACGATACCCGCCGCTACCTCAACTGCGACCTGCTGATCCTGGACGATCTGGGCAGCGAACTGGTCACCCCCATGGTGCAGGCCTCCCTCTACGAGGTCATCAACAGCCGCCTGCAGGCGGACCGCCGCACCATCATCTCCACCAACCTCTCCGGGGAGCAGATCGCCCGGCGGTACTCCCCCCAGATCTCCTCCCGCATCGGCGGACTTTACCGGGAACTCACCTTCTACGGCGAGGACATCCGGATGCTGCCATAAATACAATGGGCCCGCTGCAGAATATTCACTCTGCAGCGGGCTTTTGCGTTGATGCGGCAATCATTGTGGGGTGCAGCCGCCTTGCCTCTCCCTATGGGAGAGGTCAGCGTGTCGAAAAACTTCGACACGCTTCTCAGAAATG
>JAQXJQ010000023.1 GCA_029009035.1 Oscillospiraceae bacterium
CATCACCTCCAAGTCCGCCCGCGGCCCCAGCCGCGACTGGATGAAGATCTGCAAGTCCAACGAGGCGAGAAACACGATCCGCCAGTGGTTCAAGAAGGAGCGCAGGGAGGAGAACATCGCCACCGGCCGCGCCGCCTTCGAGTCCGAGCTGAAGCACATCGGCCTGTCCGTGGCCGCCATCACCGCCACCCCCGAGGTGCTGGAGGCGGTGCTCCGCCGGGTGCGCTTCGGCACCCTGGACGAGCTGTATGCCGCCATCGGCTACGGCGGTATGTCCGCCCAGAAGGCCGCGGGGCGCATGAAGGAAGAGCTGACCCGCCTGGGCCGTCTGGAGAAGCAGAACGCCGAGCGCCAGGCCATGCAGGACGCCATGGCCGCCGGGGAGGCCATCTACCCCTCCGGCAGACCTGCGGACGAGGCGCCCAAAAAGAGCAAGGCCCAGAACGGCATCATCGTGGAGGGCCTGGACAACTGCATGGTGAAGTTCGCCAAGTGCTGCACCCCCGTGCCCGGCGACCCCGTCATCGGCTTTATCACCCGGGGCTACGGCGTGTCCGTCCACCGGCAGGACTGCGAGAATGCGGTCGCCTCCCGGAGCAAGCCAGAGGAGGCCGGCCGCTGGGTGAAGGTCAGCTGGGCGGAGGGCGAGAGCAGCTACCGCACGGGGCTGGACATCTCCGCCAAGGACCGGGACGGTCTGGCGCTGGATGTGGCCATGGCCCTGTCCGCCCAGAAGGTGAAGGTCAACAACCTCATCGCCCGCAGCCAGCCCGACGGCTACGCCCTCATCACCCTGGAGCTGGCGGTGAAGGACCGGGAGGAACTCAATACCATTATCAACAAGCTCTCCGGCATCTCCGGCGTGTTCCTGGTGAAGCGTGCCGGCGGCAAAGTTTAAGTGAGGAGAATGCTCGCCATGGCGATTTCCAATATCCAGCCGCTTCTCTTTGGCGGCGACATCAATGTGTACAGCGTGGCCCGCGCCTTTCACGAGGCCTACGGGGTGAAGAGCATTGCCTTCGGCAAGTTTGTCTCCTTCCCCTGCGCGTACAGCGACATCATCGACTACCGCCCCTGCCCCGACAACGAGGACCCCGCCACCTTCCTGCACAATGTGGAGCAGGTGGCCGCGGAGTGCGGGGACAGGAATGTGGTGCTGGTGGGCTGCGGCGACAGCTATGTGAAGCTGGCTGCCCATCTCAGGAGCCAGTTTCCCCCCAATGTGAAGTGCAACTACATCAGCGGCGCCATGATGGATATGCTCACCGACAAGGAGCGGTTCTATGCCCTGTGCGACAAGTACGGCATCGACCACCCCGCCACCTTTGTCTACGAGGGGAGCATGGGCCATGATTTTGACCTGCCCTGGGAGCCTCCCTATGTGGCCAAGCCCGCCGACGGCGTGGCCTATTGGGCCACCGGCCACAACGAGCTGAAGAAGGTGTACATCTGCTCCGACCGGGAGGAGCTTCTCGCCGCGCTGGATGAGGTCTATGCCGCCGGTTATCCGGGCAAAATGATCCTGCAGGAGTTCATTCCCGGAGACGACAGCTATATGCGGGTGCTCACCAACTATTCCGACACCCACGGCAAGGTGAAGCTCATGTGCCTGGGCCATGTGCTGCTGGAGGAGCACTCCCCCCACGGCATCGGCAACCACGCCGTCATCATCACCGAGCACGACCGCCCCCTGTGTGACCGCATCCGCGCCATGCTGGAGGACCTGGGCTATGTGGGCTTCTCCAACTTCGACATCAAGTATGACCGCCGGGACGGGAAGTACAAGGCCTTTGAGATCAATACCCGTCAGGGCCGCAGCAACTACTATGTCACCGGCTCGGGCCACAACATCGCCCGGTATCTGGTGGACGATCTGCTGGAGGGGAAGGACCTGCCCCTCACCGTGGTGGAGGAGGAGACCATCTGGCGGATGATCCCCCGCCGCCTGGCTCTGGCCAACACACCCAAAAGCTACCATGCGCGCATGAAGAAGCTCTTCCGCCGGGGCACCGACCACCACTCCATGGAGTACCGCCCGGACTACACCCCCCGGCGCATCTGGCGCATCTGGAAGAACCATATCGGCACCTATGTCCGCTTCCACAAATATCCCCCAAAGATCGGAGATTGACCAATGGAACAGAAATTAGGCGTACTGGGCGGCATGGGCCCCCAGGCCACCCAGGTGTTTTACCAGTTTGTGCTGGACCGCACCGACGCCGCCCGGGATCAGGAGCATCTGCCCGCCCTCATCCTCTCGGACACCGGAATGCCCGACCGCACGTCGGCCATCCTGTCGGGGGATACCGGGGCGCTGTATGCCCGGCTGCTGGGCGACGCCAAGCTGCTGGAGGGCTGCGGCTGCACCGCCATCGCCATCCCCTGCAACACCTCCCACTATTTTGCGGACCGCCTGCAGAGCGAGCTGCGCGTCCCCATCGTCCACATGATCCGGGAGACGGCGAAGGCCCTGCGGGACCAGGGAAAGAAGCGTCCCGCCGTTCTGGCCACCGACTGCACCATCCGCACGGGACTCTACCAGAAGGAGTGTGCCGCTCTGGG
>JAQXJQ010000024.1 GCA_029009035.1 Oscillospiraceae bacterium
CGTTCCCTGGCCCAAAGCTATGCCCGGGCCATCGGGGAGCTGGAGCGGAATACGGGCAAGACCTATGAAAAGCTCTATATTGTGGGCGGCGGCGCGAAAAACGAGTTTTTGAACCGTTTGACCCGCGAGGCCACGGGAAAACAGGTGATCGCCCTTCCCATTGAGGCCACGGCCATGGGCAATCTGAAGATCCAACTGATGTGAGTATAAACGGAGGTTTGACTATGTTAGTAAACACCAAGGCGAAGATCGGCGTGTTCGCCATTGCGCTGGGCGCCTATCTGCCCCAGTTCCCCAGCCTGGTTCCCGAGTTTGAGAGCCAGTACGAGGCCTTCAAAAAGACCCTGCCCGACACCGTGGAGATCATCGACGGCGGCATCGTCACCACCAAGGAGCTGTCCGCCGCGGCGGGCGACAAGTTCCGCGCCGCCGATGTGGATCTGGTGATCCTCCAGCTGCTGACCTATGCCACATCCTACAATATGCTCCCCGCCGTGCGGGATCTGGATGTGCCTGTGGTGCTGGTGAACCTGCAGAAGAAGAAGGCCCCCGACTATGCCAACACCGACACCGCCACCTGGCTGGGCGAGCTGTACGCCTGCGGAGCCGTGGGCGAGATGGTGGCCGACCTGGAGCGGGCCGGCAAGCGCCATGCCGTCATTACCGGCGTGGTGGAGGGGGGCGATCCTGTTGCTCAGGCCGAGATCGAGGATTGGTGCCGTGCCGCTCAGGTGCGCCGCCGTTTCCGCGATACCAACCTGGCTCAGATCGGCAGACCCTACCCCGGCATGATGGATCTTTACATCGACGAGACCAACCTGTACCACAGAATGTGGCTGTACACCAAGCAGTTCGACTGGGAGAAGATGTGGGCCATCGCCGACAACATCACCGACGAGGCCGCCATCCGCGCCAAGGCCGAGGACATCCTGGACACCTTCGACATCGAGGGCGGCGCCACCGTGGAGACCGTGTGGGACATGGCCCGCTATGTGGTGGCCTTTGAGCAATGGGTGAAGGACGAGCAGATCGCCTTTGTGGCCTCCCACTATGACGGCTTTGCCCAGGGGGTCGCGGGCAAGCTGGACTCCATGCTCATTCCCGCCTTCTCCATGCTCATCAAGCAGGGGACCGCCTGCGCCGTGGAGGGCGATATCAAGGTGGCCATGGCCATGAGCATCCTCAAGACCATCTCGGGCACCGGACAGCTCAGCGAGATGTACTCCATCGACTTCGACGAGGACATCTGCATCATCGGCCACTCCGGCTCCGGCGACGCCGACATCTCTCAGGCGAAAAAGCCCACCATGAAGATCGTCCCCGTGTTCCACGGTAAGACCGGCGGCGGATATCTCACCCAGTTCTATCCCCCCGTGGGCGAGGTCACCTATCTGGGCATCACCCAGGACAGAGACGGCAACTTCAAGTTCGTGGTGGCGGAGGGAGTCAACGAGGAAGGTCCCATCTTCACCTTTGGCGACACCAATATGCGCACCCGCTTCACCTGCGGCGCCCGTGAGTTCTGCAACCGCTGGAGCGAGGCGGGTCCCACCCACCACATGGCTGCCGCTGTGGGTCGGCACATTGACACGATTTTGAAGGTGGCAAAAATTTTCAATGTCCCCGTGGACATTGTGACCCGATAAACAGGAGGAAACAGAGATGAAAGACATTCTGACCGCGCCTTTTATGGTGGAGATGATCCGCACCACCACCAATATGTACGACCACGGCTGGGACGAGCGCAACGGCGGCAACATCAGCCTGCGCCTGGATGAGGCTCAGGTGGCGGAGTACCTGGATGTGAACCGGGTCATCCGTGAGATCCCCACCGGCTTCTCCGCCCCCTCTCTGGCGGGACAGTATTTCCTGGTCACCGGCACCGGCAAGTATTTCAAGAATGTGCAGTATGCGCCCGAGGTCAATCTGGGCCTTCTGCGCATCGCTCCCGACGGGGAGACCGCCCAGCTGCTGTGGGGTTATGCCGACGGCGGCAGGTTCACCTCCGAGCTTCCCGCACACCTCATGAGCCATGTGGCCCGCCTTGGGGTGGACAGCGAGAGCCGCGTGGTGATGCACTGCCATCCCGCCAACCTGCTGGCCATGACCTATGTTCACGATCTGGACGAGCGGGAGTTTACCCGCACCCTGTGGCAGATGTGCACCGAGTGCATCGTGGTATTCCCCGAGGGCGTGAATGTACTGCCCTGGATGCTCTGCGGCACCAATGAGATCGGCGAGGCCACCGCGGAGAAGATGAAGACCGCCCGCCTGGTGGTGTGGAGCCAGCACGGCATCTACGGCGCCGGCAGGGACCTGGACGAGACCTTCGGCCTCATCGAAACGGCGGAGAAGGCCGCTGAGATCTACATGAAGATCGCCCACCTGCCCCGGGTAAACACCATCACCGACGAGCAGCTCCATCTCATGGAGCAGCGCTTCGGCGTGAAGGGCAGAGAGGGATATCTGGACTGATACGAAACCGTGAAGGGCCCGTTGCGGAACTATCGCTCTGCAACGGGCTCTTGTACTGCCGGGGTTTTGCAGTGGTACAGCGGGGAGCGGGTGTGAGCGGCAGCGCCGTCTGCGCGGCGTGTCCCTTTTTTCCTTCAACAGCAAGGGAGCCTGCCCCGCCTGCGGCGGCAGGGGACAGATCGTCACCGAGCTGGTGTTCATGGACCCGGTGACCACCCTCTGCGAGGCCTGCGAGGGGAAGAGGTACAGCGGAGAAGCCCTGTCCTATCGGTACAAGGGCAAAACCATCGTGGAAATTCTGGATATGTCCGCCGGGGAGGCCTATGAATTTTTCGAGGGAAACAAAAAGCTCCGCAAGGCGCTGGGGGCGATGCTTGAGGTTGGTTTGCCCTATCTTTCTCTGGGGCAGCCCTTGTCCACCCTCTCCGGCGGGGAACGCCAACGGGTGAAGCTGGCAAAGGATCTGGACAAGAAGGGCAACATCTATGTGCTGGACGAGCCCACCACCGGCCTGCACGCCTCTGATGTGTGCAGGATCATGGAGCTGCTGGACAGTCTGGTGGATCGGGGCAACACGGTCATCGTCATCGAACACAATCTGGATGTGATGAAGCAGGCGGACTATATCATCGACGTGGGGCCGGACGGCGGCACCGCCGGCGGTGAGATCGTCTTCACCGGGACGCCCGGGGAAATGGTGGAGCAGGCGCAGACCATCACGGCAGAGTATCTCAGAAAATCCATCTGATCCTCTCCCGGGCAGAAGCCGGAATGGCTTTTGTCCGGGATTTTTTTCAGAAAGGCAAATGAAGTCGAGAAGAACTCCCGCGGATGGGGTATAATGATCTCATAAAGGGGGGAAAAGCCTGTGCGGGAACAAACTTTGGCAGTCCAGCGGATGCAGGACTATATCGAAGAAAACAAGACGGACGAGATCACATTGTCGGATCTTGCAAAGGTCTCCCTGTTTTCTCCGTGGTATTCCTACCGCCTGTTCCGGGAATACCTGGGGCTGACGCCGACGGAGTATATCCGTAAGCTCCGGCTCTCTCAGGCGGCCCTGCGCCTGCGGGATGAGAAAGAGCGGGTGATCGACGTGGCCTTTGATCTGGGCTTTTCCAATGTGGACACCTTCACTCGGGCATTCTTCCGGGAGTTCGGCTGCAATCCCGGCGAGTACAGAAAAAATCCGGGCCCGGTGCCCCTGTTCATTCCCTACGGTGTGAAATACAGAGAACTCAGAAAGGAGAAATATGCTGATATGTCAAATCTGCAAACGGTCTTTGTGCAGGCTGTCCGCAAGCCGGAGCGCCTGTGCATCATCAAGCGCGGCGTGCGCGCGGAGGACTATTTTCCCTACTGCGAGGAAGTGGGCTGCGATGTGTGGGGCATCCTCATGAGTATGCACTCCCTGTGCGGAGAGCCGGTGTGCCTCTGGCTGCCGGAGCAGTACAAAAAGCCCAATACCTCCACCTATGTGCAGGGCGTGGAGGTGGAGACGGATTACATGGGCATCATTCCGGAGGGCTTTGATGTGATCCATCTTCCCGAGGCGGAATACCTGATGTTCCAGGGACAGCCTTTCCGGGAGGAGGAC
>JAQXJQ010000025.1 GCA_029009035.1 Oscillospiraceae bacterium
GCCGCCATCACCGCGAAGATCGTTGCCTCCTGCCAATATGCCGTCACCGTGGCGAGCTATCTGGAGGTGCTGGAGGCCCTGGACGAGCCGGAAGAGAAGATCGAGCGGTACCGCACGCTGCTGGGCAATATCCGCCGCGCGGTGCGGGAGGAGTATGTTCGTGCGGACGGCACGGTGGAGGGCGACCTGCAGGGCCTCTATGTGATGGTGCTGTATGCCGGCGCCGTGGAGGGTGAGTTGGCCCAAAAGGTGGCTGACCGCCTGGCACGGCTCATCGAGGAAAACGGCGGCGGACTGGATGCCGGCTTTGTGTCCGTGCCCCACCTGCTGGATATGCTGGCTCAGAACGGACATGAGGATCTGGCGTGGAAACTCCTGTTTCGAACGGAAGCTCCCGGCTGGCTCTATCAGGTGGAGCATGGGGCCACCAGTATGTGGGAGAACTGGAATGCCGTCCGCCCGGACGGTACGGTTACCACCAGCTCCATGAACCACTATGCTCTGGGCTGTGTGGGCGACTGGATCTACCGACGCATCGGCGGACTGGTCCCTGTGGGCGCCGGCTGGAGTGAGATCATCTACGCGCCCGCCCTGAACTGCGGCCTTGCATGGGCCTCCTGCAGCCATGTGACTCCCTATGGTCTTGCCGCCTGCGCATGGAAAGTGGAGGGCGGCAGGGGCGAGGTTGTCGTTACCGTACCTTACGGAGTGAAGGCCCGGGCATTCCTGCCCGACGGGGAGCGGGAGCTGAGCGCCGGCACCCACCGTATTGATGTAAAACTTTGATTTGGAGGAAATTGTGATGGAGAAGCCCGATCTGAAAGAGATTTTTGCCTCCTTCTTTGCGTGGAAGGCAAAAGAGAACACCTGGTTCATCAGCTTTATGGGAGGGACCCAGTTCCTGTACTTACTGGAGGGGGAGGAGAAAGCCCTGCTGGTGGACACCGGCTATGCCGTGGGCGGTCTGCGGGAGTTCGTGGAGAAGCTCACCGACAAGCCCATTGAGGTGGTGAACACCCACTATCACCCCGACCACGCCGGCGGAAACGGCGAGTGGGAGCGGGTGATGATGAGCGCCGGTGCGCCCCTGGACTTCAAGAGCATGGCGCGGACGGTGGGCGATCCCAACGCACTGCCCCATCCCGACTATGAAAAGGTCTATCTGGAGGACGGCGATACCATTGATCTGGGCGGCAGAGTGGTGGAGGTGCTCCGTGTAGAGGACGCCCACAGCCACTCAAGCCTGTATCTGCTGGACCGCACCGAGCGCCTCATCATCATGGGCGATGAGATGGACGCGTGGCAGGTCATGATGTTCGAAAACTCCAACGATCCGGAGCTGAAGAAGAACTATACCCAGGATCAACTGCTTCGGAGTTTCCGCCGCAATCTGATGCGGGTGAAGAGCCTGGACAGCGAGTACGATTGGCTGCTGGGCAACCACAACGGCTCCCCTCTGGCCAAGAGCTATCTGGATGACTTCATTGAGCTGGTGGATCATATCTACATCGGCGATGTGACCGTGGAGGATAAGCTGAACCACAAGTATGTGGAGATGGACCCCAGAAATCAGGACTTGTGCCGCATCCGCTGGAAGAAGGCCAGCATTTTTGCCCGCAGGCCGGAGATCGACCTGCTGCTGGGCAGCGGGAAGTAAGGAAGCGGAGGACGCGGTATGGAATTGATGGGAACGCTGCTGCGGCAGATCGTGATCATGTTTGCGCTGATGTTTTTGGGCGCGGGCTTATTTAAAGCCGGAAAAATCAGCAGGGAAGGGACCAAGTCCATCGGAAACATCCTGGTCTGTGTGGTCATGCCGGCTGTGGTCATCAAGGCGTTTATGCGGGAATTTTCCCCGGAGCGGCTCAAAGGGCTGCTCATTGCGTTCCTTGTTTCGCTGGCGGCATTGGTACTGTCCATAGCGGTGTCGACGCTCTGTTTCAAAAAACACCCCATTGAGGTGTTCGGAACTTCCTTTTCCAATGCAGGTTTTTTGGGAATTCCCATGATCGCCGCGGTATTTGGGGATGAGGCGGTGTTTTACGCTTCCTCCTTTGTGGCACTGCTGAACATCCTGCAGTGGACCTACGGTGTGTTCATGATCACCGGGGACAAAAAGCAGATCTCCCCCAAACGGATCCTCTGCAATCCCGTGACCCTGGGCCTGGTGGTGGGACTCATCCTGTTTCTGATCCCGGTGGAGCTGCCCTCCCTGGTCACCGGAACGGTGAAGTATCTGGCGGATCTGAATGCGCCGCTTGCCATGTTCAGCATCGGCACCTATCTGGCACAGCTGAAGGTGAAGGAGATCTTCAACGACAAAACCGCCTATCTCAGCACGCTGGTTCGTCTGGTTGTCATCCCGCTGCTCACGGTTGGTCTGCTCTCCCTCGTGCCGGCAAGCCTGATGTCCATCCGTTTGGCTGTGCTGGTGGTGGCCGCCGCGCCTGTGGGTTCCAATGTGGCGATCTTTGCCCAACTCCATAACAAGAATTACACCCAGGCAGTGAAAAGTATCTGCCTGAGTACCCTTTGCTGTATTGTGACCATTCCCCTCATCGTGGGATTGGCGCAGTTTCTTTGGAGGTAGTCGATGGTCATTTCCAATATCAAGATCAACGCTCTTACAGAGCCCATGGGATACCGCTTTGAGGACAGCATCAGCGTGAGCTGGCTCACAGAGCATGCCGCCGGAAAGCGGCAGACCGACGCCCTTGTGCGTATCCGTTCCGACCGGGGAGTTGAGGCGGAGCGGCGGGGAGCGCAGCTGTGCTGCGGCGGCGTGAGCTTCACGCTTCCGCTGCGTCCCCGCACCCGATACACCGTGGAGGTCTCCGTCACCGACGAGACCGGGGACAGTGCGGTGGGCATGAGCCGGTTTGAGACCGGCAAGCTGGACGAGCCATGGCAGGGGCACTGGATCGGCCCCGACGCCGGGTGCGCATTTCATCCTGTGCTGGTAAAAGAGTTCTCCGCCCGGGGGGTGGAGGAGGGCAGGATCTATCTCTGCGGTCTCGGCCTGTATGAGGCCTATCTCAACGGCGAAAAGATCGGCGACGACTGCCTTGCCCCCTTTGTCAGCGACTATCATCACGAAATTCAATATCAGACCTATGATATTTCCCCCCTTCTGCGGGAGAAAAACCGGTTGGAGGTCTATCTGGGTGACGGCTGGTATAAGGGCGCCTTCGGCATTCAGGGTCAGCGTGCCTATTTCGGTGACCGCTATGCCCTCATGGCTGAGGTGTGGCTGGACGGGAGCCTGGCCGTCTGCACCGATGAGAGCTGGCAGTACCGCGGCTCCGATATCTCCTTCAGCGGCATTTATGACGGCGAGGGACTTGACCGCCTGATGTGGGCTGAAAAGGAAAATCCCTTGCTGCCTGTTGAGGGCGTGGAGATCGGCGCGCCTCTGGTGGAACGGCTCAGCCCGCCTTTGCGCTTGGTGGACCGGCTGCCTGTCCGGGAGGTGCTCCATACTCCCGCCGGAGAAACGGTGCTGGACTTCGGCCAGAACCATGCAGGATGGATCGAGATGCGCGTCTGTCAGAGCGCCGGAACGGAGATCGTGCTGGAGTGCGGGGAGATCCTCCAGCAGGGAAACTTCTATCGGGACAACTACCGGGGAGCCAAAGCCCGGTTTGTCTACCGCTCCGATGGGCGGGAGGAGACGGTGCGTCAGCACTTTACCTTCTTCGGCTTCCGGTATGTCCGGGTCACCGGATGGGTCGGAGATGTGAAGGCGGATGACTTTACTGCTCTTGTCCTGTGCTCCGATTTGGAGCGCACCGGCTATCTGGAGATCGGCAATGCCAAGGTGGACCGGCTCTACCGGAATGTGGTATGGGGTCAGCTGTCCAATTTCCTGGATATGCCCACCGACTGTCCACAGCGGGATGAGCGCCTGGGTTGGACAGGGGATGCCCAGGTCTTTTCCCCCACCGCCAGCTACAACATGGATACCCGCGCCTTTTACCGCAAGTTCCTTCACGACCTGCGTGGGGAGCAGATACACTACGGAAAAGGCGGCGTTCCCAGCTATTTCCCCAGCATGGGGGACTTTTCCGTCAGCTCTATCTGGGGTGACGCGGCCACCTTTATTCCCCGCACGCTTGCCGATTTTTATGACGATCCCGCGATGATGGCGGAGTGCTACCCGCTGATGAAGGACTGGGTGGACTATGTGGAGCGCCAAAGTCACAACGGCCTCTTCGACACCGGGTTCACCTTCGGCGATTGGCTGGCGCAGGACGGCCTGACCCCCCAGAGCTTCAAGGGCGGGACCGACGATGTGTTCCTCTCCAGCGCCTATGCCTGCGAAAGCGCCCGTATTGTGAGCGAGTTCGCACATCGGCTGGGACGGAAGGAGGAGGCGGAGCACTACCGGGCACTGAGCGCAGTGATACGAAGGGCTGTCATAGAAAACTACTTTACACCATCCGGCCGGTTGTCCGTGGATACCCAGGCCGCCTATATCGTGGCGCTGAAGTTCGGCCTGTGCGAGCACCGGGATGTGGTGCTGGAGCAGTTCCGCCGCCGCCTGCAGTACGACCACTACCGCATCCGCTGCGGCTTTGTGGGCGCGCCCCTCATCTGTACGGTGCTGGCGGAAAACGGCATGACCGATCTGGCCTACGAGCTTCTGTTGGGAGAGGACTGTCCCGGCTGGCTGTATGCGGTGAATTTGGGCGCCACCACCGTTTGGGAGCGCTGGAACAGCATGCTGGAGGACGGCACCTGTTCGGGGACCGGCATGAACAGCTTCAACCACTACAGCTACGGCAGCGTGGCGGAGTTCCTCTATGGTTATGCCGCCGGCATCCGCCGGAGCGAGCAGGGCTTCCGTCATGCAATCATCGCGCCCCAGCCCCATGTTCGGCTCGGTTGGGTGAAGGGAAGCTACCGTTCCACTGAGGGCGAATATGCCTGCCGTTGGGAGATCTGTCCCGACGGACGGTTTCGGATGGCGGTGGATGTGCCGTTTAACTGTACGGCGGAAATCACCCTTCCCCAAAGCGGCCGGGCGCCCTTCACCGTGGAGGCCGGTCACTATGAGTACGACTACATCCCGGAGGAGGACCTGCGCTGTCTCTACGGTTGGAGCAGCCGCCTTGGACAGCTTGCGGGCGATCGGGAGGCCGTCGATGCGCTGGTGGAGCACACGCCGCAGCTTGCGGGAGTTCTGCAGGAGGGCGGCGAGATGATCTGGCTCACCTTTGACCAGCTTCAGCACAATTTCTTCATGGGCCTTAACCCGGACAATGTGGGGAAGACGGTGGAGAAGCTGAAAAAGCTGACTGTACAGGAGGTGTGAAGTATATATGCTTGCCAAAGAAGTGAATGTCCGAGACCCATTTGTACTGCCGTGGGGTGGAAAGTATTACCTCTACGGGACCCGCAGCGCCACCTGTTGGGGTCCTGCGGAGGGGTTTGACTGCTATGTCAGCGAGGACCTGGAGCATTGGGACGGCCCGGTGGAGGTCTTCCGCCGGGAGCCGGACTTCTGGGCGGTGCAGAACTACTGGGCGCCGGAGTGCTATTTTTACAAAGGCGAGTTCTGCCTCATCACCACGCTGGGAGATGCCCGGGGGCAAAAGAGCGTCAACTTGCTGAAGTCGGACTCCCCCTTGGGCCCGTTCCGGTATGTGAGCCGGCTGACCGATCCCGCCGAATACGCCATTGACGGCACCCTCTGGTTTGAGGGGGAGGAGCCTTGGCTGGTCTACTCCAGATCTTTTGAGAGCGGTGGAATGAGTGAAATGCGGGCGGTGAAGCTGTTCCACGACCTTGTGGAAGCGGTGGAGCCGCCGGTGACCCTCTTTTCCCCGGCGGAAGCCCCATGGGCCAGGCCTTTTCCCTGGGCGAAGGAGGAGTTTGGCCTTGATGGGCCGGTGTATTTCACCGACGGCCCGGGTATGTACCCTATGAAAAACGGAAAGCTGGCCATGATCTGGTCCGGTTGGAGCGATCACGGCTATGCCGTTGGGGTGGCCCTGTCCCCGACGGGGAATATCTCAGGACCCTGGGAGCAGCAGTCGGAGCTTTTGTTCCCCCGTGACGGCGGACACGGAATGTACTTCACCCGCTTTGACGGTACGCCGGTCTATGTGCTCCACTACCCCAACGACAAGGAGAAGGAGCACCCTGTGTTTTACCGCCTGGAGGAGCAGGGGGATACCCTGCAGCTGGAGGCGGCGGACGGATCTGTATAAGTGCGGTCCCATCAACAACGGATCGCGGTTGATAATTGAAGGAGGAAAACAAACTATGAAAGCAGCGTATATTGCAATGGGAGCCACCGGCCATGTTCTGGCCTCTCTGCCCATGATCGGTGAGATGGTGAAAAAGGGCGTTGAGGTCACTTACTTCGCCCCTGAGCAGTACCGCGGTCAGGTGGAGCTGATGGGCGCCAAGCACGCGCCTACCCCCGTGGTCGCCGCAGGGGAGAGCGTGGAGGGCGGCGACGACTTCATTGCCGGTATCCCTCTGGTGTTTCTGGGCGAGGCCGCCGGCGTCATCGACCACATCATGCCCGTTCTGGAGGCTGACCGCCCCGATGTGATCATCGCCGATTCTCTGGCTCTGGCCGGCCGTCTGGCTGCCAGCAAGCTGGGCCTGCCTCTGGTGAATATGTACACCAGTTTTGCCAACAGCGAGGCCTTTTCCATTTGCCGCTTCTGGCCCAAGTATGACGATACCCACCCCGCCCGCGCCAAGGCGCTGGAGATCGCCCGGGGCCTGCAGGAGCGCTTCGGCGGCCCTCTGCTGACTCTGGAGCAGATCTTCGACTATCAGGGCTCCGGCGACTACAATGTGGTCACCGTTAACCGCGGCTTCCATCCCGCAGCGGAGACCTTCCCCGCAAACTTCTTCTTTGCCGGTCCCCAGATCGCGCCCCGTGACGGCGACGGCAGCTGGAAGGCTCCCGACAACGGCAAGCCTCTGCTGTACACCTCTCTCGGGTCTCTCTTCAACAACTGGCCCCAGTTCTACACCATGCTTTTTGAGGTGGTGAAGGATATGGACATCAATGTGCTGTGCTCCATCGGTAAGACCATCAAGGCCGAGGACCTGGGTGAGATCCCCGCCAATGTACAGGTCATGGCCTTTACCCCTCAGCTGGAGGTGCTGTCCAAGACCGATTATTTCATCACCCACGCCGGAATCGGCAGCGTCATGGAGGCACTCTATTACGGTGTTTCCTTTGTTGCCATTCCCCAGATGGATGAGCAGGAGTTCACCGCGGGCCGCATGAAGGAGCTGGGCCTCACCAGCGCCGTCCTCTCCCGCGCCACCACCACCGTGGAGTCCCTCCGTGCCGCCCTCAATGAGTTGGTGAGCAACCCTGAGTACAGAAACAATGCCCGTGCCATGGCAGAGGAAATTCACAACGAGGGCGGCTGTGAGCGTGCGGCTCAGGCTGTCATCGACTACATGAGCACCTTGAAGTGAGAGGAGCGGCCCGATGAAGGCGCAGCTTTTTAACAAAAACTGGAAATTCTGGACGGACCGCAACGCCTTTGCCCTGGTGTGGTCCGTGCCGGAGTTTGCCCGGGATGTCACTCTGCCCCACGACGCCATGCTGGAGAACCGGCCCCGCCCGGACAGTCCCAACGGCGGAAATACCGCATTCCGGGACGGCGACGCCTACACCTATGTGACCTGGATCACGCCCACCGAGGAGGACCGGCACAGGACCCTGATGCTCCGCTTTGACGGCGTGTATATGAACGCCAAGGTCTTTGTCAACGAGGAGCCGGCGGCCAAGTGCGCCTACGGCTACTCCGGATTTTATGTGCCCCTGGACGGTTTCCTCCGCTACGGGGAGAAAAACGAGATCCGTGTGCAGGTGAAAAACGGCGGCATGCCCAACAGCCGCTGGTATACCGGCGGGGGCATCTACCGGGATGTGTACCTTCTCTCCGGCGGCAATGTGTACATTTTGCCCGGCAGCGTGCAGATCACCACCGAGAGCGTGTACGGGGATGCCGCTGCCCTCAGTGTTCGCGCTACTCTGAAAAACCGCTGCTGCCGCAGCCGGGACCTCACCCTCAAATTCCGCGTTCTGGACGGGAACGGGGCGGAGGCGGCCTGCGAGACCGCTGTTCTCTCTCTTTTGGAAGGGGAGGAGCGCACCGTCACCCGCCGCATCACCGTGAAAGAGCCCAAGCTGTGGTCTGCGGAGCACCCCAACCTCTATACCGTGGTGAGCGAGCTTTGGGAGAACGGGAGTGTGGTGGACAGCGACACCACTGTCACCGGGATCCGTACCCTGAGCCTGGACGCGGTCAACGGCCTGCAGGTCAACGGCGAGAGCGTCAAGCTGCGGGGCGCCTGTATTCACCACGACAACGGTGTTCTGGGTGCGGCCTGCTACTATGACGCGGAGTACCGCCGTATCTTCAAGCTGAAGCAGGCGGGCTTCAACAGCATCCGTATGTCCCACCATCCGGCGGCGCCTGCGCTGCTCCGGGCCTGCGATGAGCTGGGAATGTATGTGATGGACGAGACCTTTGATATGTGGCACCGAGGCAAATCTGACCTGGACTACAGCCTTTTCTTCGAAGAGTGCTGGGAGAGGGATGTGGAGGCCATGGTGCGCAAGGACTACAACTGTCCCAGCGTTATCCTCTACTCCGTGGGTAACGAGATCCCCGAGATCGGCACCCGCCACGGCGCAAAGACCTGCCATGACCTGTGCGGCAAGATCCGTGCCCTGGATCCCACCCGATACACCCTGGCCAGCGTCAACGGCGTGTTTGCCGCCGGCGATTGCATGGGGGAAATCATGGGTGACATCCTCAGCAGCCTTGCCCCCGACGAGCTGCCCGAGGGTGATGTCAACGACTTTATGACCGTGCAGGCGGATCACATGGACGAGATCGTCTGCCACCGGGCCATCACCCGGCGCCTGGACATGGCCTTTGCCTCCACCGACATCGCGGGCTACAACTACATGACCGCCCGCTATGCCGGCGATGTGGTGAGCTGCCCCAACCGCATCATCGTGGGCAGCGAGACCTATCCCCCCGCCATCGCGGAAAACTGGGCCGAGGTGAAAAAGTACAGCCGTGTCATCGGTGATTTTACCTGGACAGGCTGGGACTACATGGGGGAGGCCGGATTGGGCATCCCCGCCTATGCCTTCGGTGAGGGAGGCTTCGGCGCGCAGTATCCCTGCCAGCTGTCCTATTGCGGAGATCTGGACATCACCGGCTTCCGCCGTCCCGCCTCCTATTTCCGGGAGTTGGTGTTCGGCCTGCGCGCCAAGCCCTATATTGCCGTCCAGCGACCGGATAAATATGGCGTGAAGATGCTCGCCACGCCCTGGATCATGAGCGATGCCGTCTCCTCCTGGAGCTATCCCGGGATGGAGGGCAAGCCGGTCATCGTGGAGGTGTACTCCGCCGGCGACGAGGTGGAGCTGAAGTGCAACGGGGAGAGTCTGGGCCGTATGCCCGCGGGAGAGCAGGGGGGCTTTGTGGCCCGCTTCGATACCGTCTACCGGCCCGGAACGCTGGAGGCTGTGTCCTATGAGAAGGGACAGGTCATCGGCACCTTTGAGCTTGTAACTGCGCAGGGGCCCTGCAGTCTGGCGGCGGAGGCCGAGCAGCCTTTGACCCGGGACGGGGAAGGGCTGATCTATGTCAATGTGGCCAATGTGGCCGCCAACGGGGTGGTTTCCACCTGCGACGACCATGAGATCACCGCATCTGCCGACGACAATGTGGAGATTTTGGGCTTCGGCGGCGGCGATCACAGTCCGCTGTACAGCTATTTGGACAAGACCGTGCGCACCTACAACGGACGGGCTCTTCTGGTGGCGAAGAAAAAAGACCGGGCCATCCCCGGAGAGATCACCTTTTCCGGAAAGAACGGCTCAGTCACAGTTTCCGTTACATGAACATCCCCCATGCCGCATAAGCGGCATGGGGGATGTTTTCACATGACGGCATTGCGGATGTTTCTCACTCCTGTGGCCAGATCGGCCAGAATGTCGGTGGGGGAGTCATCCTGGTCGATGATCAGTCCGTCCTCGGGGAGCGCGCACAGAGGCGCCACAGCCAGAATTTCCCGCAGAGGGATGCTGCCCTCACCTACGGCGGTAAAGCAGGTGTCCCGGGTGGCGGGGGAGGCGTCGGGGCGGATGTCCTTGAAATGGAGAAGGGCGACGCGGTCGCGGTAGGTCTCCATCAGCGCCACCGGAGACACTCCGGCGAACTTTGCCCAGCCCACATCCAGCTCAAGCTTCAGCGCAGGACAGTGCTCCATGAGATAGTCCAGGGCGGTGGTCCCGTCCTGCTCAAGGTGCTCCATGTCGTGATTGTGGTAGCACAGGGTGATGCCGGCCTCAGCCAGCTCCTCCGCCATGCAGTTCAGAGTGGGGGCAAAGGCTTTGATGGGCTCAAGGGTCTTCATCAGGCTCACCACATAGTGGGAGATGCGGTTGGCTGCGCCGAACTCCAGCAGGGTGGGGAGAAGGGCGGACAGATGGTCGGGGGTGGATATGGTGCCCGCCATCACATGGCAGCTGATAACGCGCAGACCGTGGGCACGGACAGCGGCAAGCCGCTCTGCCGCGGTATCCAGATCCCAGATGCCGCCCTTCATGGCCCGGAGCACCTCCTCCGGGATGTGCAGCTTCAGTTCCGCAGGCGGTTCCGCATGGCCGGAAAAGGCAACGCAGATCTCCGCGGAGGTGATGCCGCAGGCGCGCAGCCGCTCCAGCGTGCCGTCAAAATCCTCGTACAGCTTGAATTTGGGCCCGAAAAAATTGACGCCGATATTCATGTAGATCGCCCCTTCTTGATCAGATTTCTTTTGCCGGGAACTGCTCCGCAGAAACGAAGCGGAAGTCCCGCTGCCGCAGCAGTACCGGAAAAGTATACCATAATACCGGCCGCGGAGGCAAGTGCGGCGCGGTGGCGGTCCGGCTGCTTTGCCATTGGATGACGGACGCCAAAAGAATATTTTCCGGAAGAGAAAAGACTTCTTGCTTATTTTCGGGAATGCAAGATAATCCAAGTCTTTACTATCGTGTTTTTGGTTGATGACGGAGAAATCACTGCTTCACCTTAATTTCCGGGCTGTTTTTATCCCGGCAATGGTACAGCTCTTCCAGCGCGGCGATGACCTCGTCCCGGCGGCGAACCATACCCTTGAAGTGGCTGACCAGCAGGTAGGGTGCTTTCAGCCTTTTCAGAACCGCGATTTCGTCTTTCACAAGCTGGGCGTTGAACATGTAGTAGCCGTCCCGGACTTTGCTGTACAAAGCGTCACCCACGAATGCGTAGGTCTCATCCACTTCCAGCCCCAGACAGCCCTTGCAATGGCTGGAGGGCACCGGGAAAATGTGCAGACCGCCAATGTAAATATCCTTGTCTGCGACGGTGCCCATCCGGACATGGCGCTGGGTTTCATTGGATACATACAATTCATCCATGTTCAGCTTTCCGATATTTCCGGTGTGATCCTGATGGAAATGGGACAGGACAACGTGGTAATTTCCTGTCAATTCGGAAACAGCCCGTTCATCGCTGCCCACATCGTAAAGCCATACGGCATCCCCATCCCGGATGATACCGATGTCTGCCGACAAGGGATCATCCGAGCACTCGATATAGCTTATTTTTTCATTTATGACGACTTCTTTCATTTTCTGACCCTTCTTCATCGGCTTTCTTTGCCCGGTTTACGAAATCCACGGGGAGTATATCATGGAATTGAAGGTTCATGATCAACGCTCCTCCGCATATTTCGATCATCACCTGTATGGTAATATGCCACCGGAAATATGTCAATGATTGGATCGTGTGGTTGAGCTGTACGGTGGATTTTTCCGGGGCTTTTGCATATTTTAGGTGGAAAAATGAATGTTCGCGAATAATATACAATTTTGAAGTTTTGTCCGCGTACGGTGGAACTTGATATAAACCTGTGCGTTATGCACAAAAGAACCTCGAAAAATAGTGGCGGATTTCACGAAAAAACCATTGACGGCACAAGGAGTTCGTGCTAATTTATGCGTATAGTATTCATTGCCTGATGAATGTTATTCAATTAGTGCAAAAGGAGTCGTGAGGATCAATGAAAAAGAAGTATTTGCTGAGTGCGGTA
>JAQXJQ010000026.1 GCA_029009035.1 Oscillospiraceae bacterium
ATCGACCCCTCCCTGTGTACCGGCTGCGAGGACTGCGTGGACGTCTGCCCCGCCGACTGTATCGACGGCAAGGCCGGCTTCATCCACATGATCGACTCCTTCGACTGCACCAAGTGCGGAAAGTGCATTTCCGTCTGTGACGAGGAGGCCATTATCCAGACCTCCGGCCGCGTGCCCAAGCTGCCCTCCCGCCTCATCAAGTGCGGAAAGTTCAAGTGATCAGCAACTTCCATTATTACTTAAGGAGGAATTTCATATGAAAACCATGAACACCGACGTCGTCATCGTCGCAGGCGGCCCTGCCGGTCTGGCTGCCGCCATCACTGCCGGTGAGAACGGCCTGAGCTCCATCATCTTCGAGAAGGCCAACACCACCGGCGGCGCCGCCAACATGGGCATGGGCCCTCTGGGCATCGGCACCAAGATCCAGAAGCTCTCCTTCAAGGACATCACCGTGGAGGAAGCCTACGACAACCCCATGAAGTACACCCACTACCGCGTGGACGGCGACCTGGTCCAGACCTACTTCGAGAAGTCCGCCGACACCATCGAGTGGCTGCAGGATATGGGCGTTGAGTTCGCCGGCGCCTTCAAGTACTTCACCGAGTCCGCCGCCACCTGGCACATCGTCAAGCCCGAGAACGGCGTCATCGGCCCCCGTGCCGCCGGCCCCATGATCCGCATCATGACCGAGCGCGCCAAGGAGCTGGGCACCGAGATCTATCTGGAGACCCCCGCCAAGAGCCTCATCATGGAGGACGGCAAGTGCGTGGGCGTCCGCGCCGTTGACAAGAACGGCGAGGAGATCGAGGCCCGCGGCAAGGCCGTGGTGGTGGCCACCGGCGGCTTCGGCACCAATGCCGAGATGATCAAGAACGAGTTCGGCCTGGATCTGTGGCAGAACTTCTTCCCCTTCAACGTCCCCGGCACCACCGGCGATGGTCTGAACATGATGTGGGATGTGGGTGCTCAGAAGTTCGGCGCCAACATCGAGATGATCTTCCAGATGAAGGACAACCTGAACCACTTCTTCCTGGACGCCTGCTTCCGTCAGCCCGCTCTGCTGGTCAACCAGAAGGGCGTGCGCTTCCTGGACGAGGGCCAGATGGGCAACACCACCTTCACCGGCAACGCCATCAACCTGCAGCCCGGCCGCTGCGCCTACTGCATCATGGACCGCAACCTCATCAAGTACTACGCCAAGAACGGTCCCGATATCTTCGACATCGTGCATCCCTCCGAGGCCTTCCTGATGTTCGAGGAGGGCGTGAAGCACGCCAAGGAGACCGGCTATGACGGCTACTTCGAGGCTGAGACCATCGAGGAGCTGGCCGAGCAGATGGGCATCGACCCCGAGACCCTGTCCAACACTCTGGACGAGTACAACGATATGTGCGATGTGAACCTGGATCACCAGTTCCACAAGAAGCCCGCTTACCTGCGTCCCATCACCGGCCGCAAGGGCGGTTTCATCGCCGTGCGTTTCTACATCGCCGCTTACGGCACCATCGGCGGCGTGCGCACCAACAAGTTCGGCGAGGTCCTGGACGCTGACCAGAACCCCATCCCCGGCCTGTACTCCGCCGGCTCCGACTGCAACACCATCTACGGCGACAGCTACAACTTCACCCTGTGCGGCAACACCATGGGCTTCGCCATCAACTCCGGCCGTATGGCCGGCGAGGCTATTGTTGATTACATCAACGGCTAAGTCTCTCCACACAAACAAAAAATGCCGCCCACAAAAGTGGGCGGCATTTATGTTATGTTTAAAGGGTCTCTCCCCCGCAGGCGCCAAGCAGCTCCCGGGCGTAGGGCAGGTCCAGAATGGCATCGCACAGGGTGTGCCACTCGGCCAGCTTGTGGTTTCGGCGGGCATAGTAGATGTTGGCCAGCACCTCATAGTTGAGGGTGACGGTGCGCATCTGGTTGTAGCTGGAGGGGAGCAGCTGGATCATGTCGTACCAGTACTGCTTGTCCTTGTTCTCCATGTAGCGCAGGCGAACCTGCTCCATATAGGCGATAAACTTCTCAAACTCCGCCAGAGACTCCGCCGTCATATGATCCACGGAGAAATCGGCCAGTTCAAAGGGCTTGGCATGGATCTTGTGCATGGTGGAGGTGGAGTTGGCCACGGTGCCCACCTTATAAGTATCAAATTCCTTCCACCAGTACATGGGGGCGGTGATGTCCATGGACACCAGGATCTGGCGGATAAACTTCCGGTGATCGGTGCCCGCCGAGCACAGGCGCGTGGCCAGGGACAGGTCATTTTCACCCAGAATATAGTTACCCTCGCTGTCGTAGGCACTGTCCCCCCGGGCCCAGCTGTTCAGGGGGTTGCGGGCGCCGCGCATGGCGTTTTCCAAATTCATCACGGAAATATGCTCCACTTTCAGCATTTCGATCTCCTCCAAAGGTCAGATTTTTCCTTAGTATATCAAAAAGCGGCCCGGGGTTCAACCCCGGGCCGCTTCAAATCGTCGACAAAGTCAAAGAATTTGCCGACGAATAATCTGCGGCCTGCGGCAGCGCACTCACCGTCCCCCGAGGGCGGACGATTCGCACGTTTTCAGGCCGAGAAGTGTT
>JAQXJQ010000027.1 GCA_029009035.1 Oscillospiraceae bacterium
GTCGTCCACCTCCACGCCGGGGTTGGGGGTAAAGGTCTTGGTGGAGGCCTCATAGGTGCCTGCGGCGGTGATCCAGCTGTTTCCATAGCCTGTGTTGGCAAAAATCACCAGGGGCATACAGGTGGACGCCTCGCTCACCTCGTAGTTCTCGGCAAAAATGTCCCTGCCGGAATACAGACGGGAATCGTACTCCAGACCGAACAGGTTGGCCAGCGTGGGTACGATGTCAATGGCGGAGCAGGGGGTGTCCACCACCACAGGCTCCTCCATGGAGCCGCACCACAGGATGAGGCTGTTGCGGTAACGGGAGGTGTCCTTCTCGGTATCGTCGCGGCCGGACAGCTCCTTGTAGAAGTCGCCGTCATCGGTGACCATGCCATAGGGATAGTGGTCGGCGGCCATGACGATCACGGTGTCGTCAGCGATGCCCGCCTCCTCCAGCCGTGTCACGAGATATTCCATGGCATATTCCAGCTCCAGATTGCAGGCGATGTAGGCCTGCACCGCTTCGGAGGCGTTGGGATAGGCTGCCTGGGCGATCTCCCGGTTCTTGCGGGACATGGCGTTGCCGCCCCAGTTGTAGTTGCAGTGGCCGCTGACCGTCATATAGTAGGCGTGGAATTTGGTGCCGTTGTTCACATAGTCGTCCACATAGCCGTCCACGGTGGCCTTCATCATCTCCAGGTCGGAGTTGGGCCACAGGTTGGAGGGCAGCGTGAGGCCGTTGCCCACACCCTTGTAGTCATAGCCCAGATTGGTGAGGTAGCCGTCTCTGCCGTAGTAGGTGTAGGTGTGGTTATGCCAGGCAGGGGTGACATAACCCTGCTTCTGCAGCTGCCAGGCCAGGGAGATGGGCATGGACACATTTTTGCTGTAGGCGTAGGAGGTCTTGCCCTGCACGCCCCACATGGGGATGATGCCCGTGGTGTTGGCAAACTCACCGCCGATGGTGGACATGGTCCAGTTGGGCTGATAGAAGTTGTTGAACACGAAGCCCTCGTGGCTCAGCCGGTACAGGGTGGGGGTCAGCTCCTCGGAGATAGCGTAGGGGGAGAATGCCTCCGCGGTGAGGAAGATCAGGTTCTTGTCCTTGAAGTACCCGGTGTACTCGTTCTGCTGAGAGGGCGTGAGGCTGCCGAAATAGCGGTGCATGGCCTTGAAGGTGTCGGTCTGGGCCGCCGCCTCCAGCGCCGCAAAGTCGATGTCCAGGGTGTTGTAGCCGTACACCACCGGGGTCTGGGTGGGCTCATCCGTGGGCTCGTCCGTGGGCTCCTGAGAGGGGTCGGCGGAGGGCACCGGCTCCGAGGGATCGGGGCCCACAGGGATATCAGGCAGCTTTTCCTCCGGCATACCGAAGATGCCGTACTCCGCCTCCAGCCGCAGGCTGGTAAAGATACCGAAGTGGGGGATGGAGGCATTGGCGGAGTATTCATAGGTGTAGAAGTTCTTCACCCCGCCGAAGTTGGAGAGCAGGAAGCCCAGAAGCTGGCAGAGCACCAGCATACCGGCCAGCAGCAGGCGGACGCTGCCCCGCTGTCCCCGCTCCCGGATGATGGCGCGGCGGAACAGGATAAACACCACCAGGGGGATGAAAGAGAGCAGGATGAAGGGAATGCGGGCCACGATCACTTCCACCATGGTGCCGAAAAAGTCCCCAACCACCTGTCCGGCCATGGCGTTGACATAGGCGATGCCGAAATAGGTCTTGTAGAAGCTCTTGCAGCAATACTCGATGCAGGTGTACACCGTTCCCAGGGACAAAAGCACAATGCCGGCGATCCGGGCCGCCTTCCGCCAGGGCAGAAGATCCAGGATCAGGAACAGGAACAGACCCGCCGCCACGCAGAAAAACAGGATGCGCACCAGGCCCATGGAGAAGAAGGGGTTGTCCGCGTCAAAAAGGCGCACCAGCAGCTCATGGTACAGCATAGCCACGGGGAAGAAAACCGCCGACAGCAGCGGGGACCCCCCTCTGTACCCGGAGGTGTGTCTCCGGGGCCGGCGGGAAGACCCGGCCGAGGCGGAGGGACGGGGCGACCGGGAACGGGGCGCCACTCGTTTCGCTTTATACATAGGTCACGCTTCTTTCTGAAGGAAAAAATCATTTGTAAACTAACTAATATAAGGTAACACAATTCCGGCCCGATTTCAACAGAGCCTGTTTACATTTCATAGAAAATACATCTTTTCCATCCCTTGCCATCCCCCCTGCTCTGTGGTAAGGTAATAGACAGCTTCTTTTCTATTTAGACGCCTCCGGCGGAAAAATGTTCCGGCAGAAGAAGTACATTCCCGCTTCTCCGGAAAGGCTGTTCCGCCCTCCATTCCAATTCTCCCTGCCATGGTGACCGCTATGAGATCAACACTTCGCCGCATATTCGCCTACCTCCGTGGTGAGATCGTGCTCACCGCCGCATGGGCTCTGGCTCTCCTGTCCATGCTCGCCGTCCCTCCGGACAGCGCCTATCCCAGCTACATCGACCTGCACACCCTGGGCCTGCTCTTTGCCCTCATGGCCGTCATGGCGGGGCTGCGGCAGCTGGGGCTCTTCCGCACCATGGGCGAGGCCATGCTTCGATGCACCGCCACCACCCGCCAGCTGGAGGCGCTCCTCATCTTTCTGCCCTTCTTCACCAGCATGGCGGTGACCAACGATGTGGCGCTCATCACCTTTGTCCCCTTCGCTCTGGAGGTGCTGTCCATGGCGGGACAGGAGCAGCGGGTCATCCCCGTGGTGGCGGCCCAGACCATCGCCGCCAATCTGGGCAGCATGACCACCCCCATCGGCAATCCCCAGAACCTCTACCTCTACTCCCACTACGGCCTGTCCATGGGGGAGTTCTTCTCCGCTTTGCTGCCTCTGACCGTGGTATCCGCCCTGCTGCTGGCGCTGTTTATTCTGCTGCGCAAGTCCCAGCCCATCAGCGTCACCCTCACCCATGTCTCCGCCCCGCTGCCCAAAGGCCCTCTGTGCCTGCTGCTGGGACTGTTCCTGCTGTGTCTGGGAGTGGTAGCCGGGCTGCTGCCCCTGTGGCTGGTCTGCCTCACGGTGGTTGCCGCCCTGCTCATCATCGACAGAACCGCTCTGCTCCGGGTGGACTACCCGCTGCTGCTCACCTTCGTGGGTTTCTTTGTGTTCGTGGGCAATCTGGGGCGTGTTCCCCTGTTCCGGCAGTTTTTTGAGGGGCTGCTCACCGGCCATGAGGTCATTTGCTCCGTGGCCGCAAGCCAAATCATCAGCAACGTCCCCGCCGCCCTGCTCCTCTCCGGCTTTACCCGGCAGGCCCGCTCCCTGCTCATCGGCGTCAATCTGGGCGGTCTGGGCACGCTGATCGCCTCCATGGCCAGCCTGATCTCCTACAAATATCTGGCCAACGCCTTCCCGGAGCAAAAGGGGAAGTACCTGGCCCGGTTCACCCTCGCCAATGTGATCTTCCTGGCTGTCCTTCTGGCTGTCTGGAAGCTTTTCCTGTAAAAATTCCCGCAGAGATCACTCTGCGGGAATTCGTTTTTCGATGGTCACGCCGGTATAGTAGTGGCTGACAATGTCCTGCCAGGTGCTCCCCGCTTTGGCCATGGCATTGGCGCCGTACTGGCTCATGCCCACGCCGTGCCCGTAGCCGGTGACCGAGAAGGTGAACACCCCGTCCCGCTCCTCCACGGTGAAGCAGGCCGAGCGCAGCCCCAGCAGCGTGCGCACCGCACCCCCCGACATGGTCACGCCGCCCAGGCTGATCTCCTCCACCCTGCCCGAGGGGGTGCGCACCGGCTGCCCCCACCAGGCTGCGGGGTCACCCGACAGGTCGGCCCCCAGTCCCCGCTCCTTTGCCAGCGTCCGCAGCTCCTCCGCCGTCACCTCCACCACAGAGTGGTAGTTGGGTACCTCCTCCCCCTCCGGGCTGTCCACCGACACCAGATAGGGCAGCTCCGTCCCCCATACCGCCCGGGCGTCCTCCGTCTCAGCGGCGGAGGAGGAGAAAAACACCGCCTGAATGGGCTTGCCCCCATAGATGAGGATCTGTCCGTCGGTGTCCGCCACCGCATCCGCGATACGCTCTGTCCAGGCCCCGGTCAGCTCTCCCCATCTGGCCTGCGCTGCCTCCGGGGTGAGATAGGCCTGGCAGCAGGCGGACCGGTCACAGACCTCGCCCTCTCCATGGGTCCCGCCCGCCATCTTCCACAGGGCATAGGTCCGGGCGCACACAGCCTGGGCCCGCAGAGCCTCCGGCTCAAAGGATGCCGGCATCTCCGCCGCCACCACCCGCCACAGGTAGGTGTCCATAGTCAGCTCCTCCGTCGAGCCATCCTCCCGCAGCACCTTCACCGCCTGTCCCTCGTCCCACCCCGCCGGTGCGGGCTGCACCCCCGCCGTCGGCGCCGGCAGCAGCTGCGGGGCGTCCTTCTCCGGCACAGCCCCCCGCCCCATGGCTCCCAGCGACAGGAGCAGCACCGCCGCACCCGCCGCCGCACCTGTCAAAAAGGGCCGGGCAAAACCGGCTCCTACCCTCCATTTCTGCAACTCGCATCACCATCTCTCGCATATTTATCGTAACAACGCAAAAAATATCTCAATTCCTGCATATTTCGCAGTTGACCAATTCAATTCAATGGTTTATACTGGTTCTTATATTTACTGCCGAGGAGGCGCTTTTATGTCCGACTTCAAAAATCAGGATCAAATGGAGGATGTCTCCAGGGACTTCCTGCAATCTATATGCGCGCAGTACGGCCCGCAGCACGCCGTACCCGCCAAATATTACGAGCAATATCAGGTCAAGCGCGGTCTGCGCAACGCCGACGGCACCGGCGTCATGGCCGGCATCACCCAGATCGGCGACGTCCGCGGCTATGTGTTGGAGGGCGGCAAGAAGCAGCCCGCTCCCGGCCAGCTCATCTACCGCGGCTATGACATCAACGACCTCATCGGTGATTTCATGTCCAAGGGCCGCTTCGGCTATGAGGAGACCGCCTATCTGCTGCTCTTCGGCACGCTGCCCACCGAGGATCAGCTGCGCACCTTCTCCGCCATGCTCGCCCACTACCGCACCCTGCCCAAGGGCTTTACCGAGGATATGATCCTGAAGGCGCCCAGCCGCGATGTGATGAACAAGCTGGCCCGTTCCACCCTGGCCCTCTACTCCTACGACGAAAATCCGGAGGACAACTCCCTGGAGTACGAGCTGTTCCAGGCGGTCCAGCTCATCGCCCGCTACCCCAGCATCGTGGCCCACGCCTTCGCCTGCAAGCGCCACTACTTCGACAATGAGTCCCTGTTCCTCCACATCCCCCAGCCCGATCTCAGCGTGGCGGAGAACTTCCTGTACTCCGTGCGCCACGACAACCGCTACTCCGAGGCGGAAGCCCGGCTGCTGGACCTCTGCCTGGTGCTGCACATGGAGCACGGCGGCGGCAACAACTCCGCCTTCTCCTGCCGCGTGCTGTCCTCCACCGGGACCGATATCTACTCCGCCATCGCCGCCGCCGTCGGCTCTCTGAAGGGCCCCAAGCACGGCGGCGCCAACAAGAAGGTCATGGAGATGTTCGGCTATATCGAGCGGGATGTGACCGACTGGAAGGACGACGACGCCGTCGCCGCCTATCTGGAGAAGCTGCTGCGCAAAGAGACCGGCGACGGCTCCGGCCTCATCTACGGCATGGGCCACGCCATCTATACCCTGTCCGATCCCCGCGCGGTGCTGCTCAAGCAGTTTGCCCGCAAGGTGGCCGAGGAAAAGGGCATGCTGGACGAATTCCAGCTCTTTGAGTCCGTGGAGCGCCTCACCCCCGAGGTCTTCCACCGTGTCACCGGCCAGGACAAGGTCATGTGCGCCAATGTGGACCTCTACTCCGGACTGGTCTACAAGATGATGGACATCCCCTCCGAGCTGTACACCCCCCTGTTCGCCATCGCCCGTATTGTGGGCTGGTGCGCCCACCGGGTGGAGGAGGTCTACAACCCCTCCGGCCGCATCATCCGTCCCGCCTACCGCGCCCTCTGCCCCGATCACAAATTCGTGCCTCTGGATGAGAGATAACACACAACAAAAGGCCCGTTGCAGAATGCTCTGTTCTGCAACGGGCCTGCTCTTTTACCCTTTGTGTGGTGTTAAGGTATAAATAGATGGTAACAACCCCGCAAATTGGAATTTGACGGCGCAGACGCCTTGCCTCTCCCTCTGGGAGAGGTGGCAAAAATCTTTGATTTTTGACGGAGAGGGTAGTTGGATCGATACCCTCTCAGTCACCGCCTTTCGGCGGCGACAGCTCTCCCAAAGGGAGAGCCAAGACGGTTCCAACCACCAAATTCATTTTTTCTGAACTTCCCGCACATGCAGCACGCCCTCCGCCACGGTGAAGCGCACCTCCAGCCCGGCGAAGGTAAAGCCGTACACCCGCTCCGGGTCACGCTGATAGGAGGGGCGGGGGTCCTGGGCCAGCACGCCCCGCAGGGCCTCACGCCGCTGCTCCGGGATGACAGCAAGCCACTCGTCGGGAATATCCACCTCCAGCAGGTAGTCCTGCCCGGGGGCGGTGAAGCCCGCGGAGGCGTCGGGGTGGCAGTCGGCATAGGGCACATAGGGCTTGATGTCGAAGATGGGGGTGCCGTCCATGAGGTCGGCCCCCGACACATGGAGCACCGTCCCCATATCCGCCGTCGCCTCCACTCCCTCCAGCTTCACGCAGGACAGGCCGATGGGGTTGGGGCGGAAGGGGGAACGGGTGGCGAACACGCCCATGCGGGCGTTGCCGCCCAGCCGGGGCGGGCGCACCGTGGGCGACCAGCTGTCCCGCTTGGCCGCGGAAAACTCCCAGATGAGCCACAGGTGGGAGAACCCCTCGATCCCCCGCAGGGCCTCCGGATCACGAAACTCCGGCTCGAACACCACCGTGGCCGCAAGGCCGGACACCAGCCCCGCCTGACGGGGGATGCCGAACTTGGTGGGGAACTCAGACCGGATATGGGCAACAGGCTTCAACGCTCGTCTCTCCTTACTTACTCAGATAGTCCCAGATCTTGAAGGACAGCTCATAGAGGAACATCAGACCGCTGTCGGTCAGAGACACCTCCAGCAGCTCCTCGATCTTCTTGACCCGGTAGAAAAAGGTGCTGCGATGGAGGTGGAGCCGCTCGGCGGCCTTGGCCGCGCTGCGGTCACACTCCAGATAGGTGCGCAGGGTGGTGATAAACTCGGTGTGGTAGCGCTCATCGTGCTCCCGCAGCAGGAACAGATGGTGATGGATGCCCACCTCCAGCCCGGTATAGGAGCAGTTGGAAAACAGATACTGGGGCAGCAGCTCGGTGGCCAGATAGACCGTGCTGCTCTGGTCGTGCAGCTCTCCGATCTCCAGCACATTCAGCGTCTGCTGGTAGTAGGCGTTGATCTTGAGAATGTCGGTGAAGGGCTGGCTCACGCCCACCTTCATCTTGTTGCGCTGGGCGAAGCTCTCCAGCGGCAGCAGCCGGTCCCCCTTCAGCACGATGGGATCATCCTGATTGAGAAACAGGACGATGGCGTCCCCATATACCACCGACATACTGTTGGGGTACACGGAGCGCAGGGTGGCCATCTGCCGCTTGTTGAACAGGTCGCTGTTGTGGGGCTCTGAGCAGCGCAGCACCGCGATACAGAAGTTTTTGCAGAACCTGCGGTCCAACAGCTCCAGGCGGGCGGAAATCAGGTTCACATCGTCAAACCGCCCCTCCAGCAGCTCCACCAGGAAGTTTTCGTACTTCATGCCGGTGCGGGTCACGAAGAATTCGTGCTTCTGCATCTCCACCGCGCAGACACCGGCCAGCGCGGTGGTGAAGCGCAGCTCCGTGTCCCCCGGTTCCACATCCGCCGGCAGGCACACCGCCACATAGCCCGCCATCACATTTTGAATACGGATGGTGCAGAAGATCCACTGATCCGTCGGGTGGTCCTCGGGGTGTACCACAAAGGCCTGCTGGCTCTCATAGATCTGCCGCTCGATCTTCAATCGCTTCAGGCTTTCGATCTCCACCGTATCCAGCACCACCCGGGACTGCATCATCTGCTGTCCGTAGCCCAGCCGGCGCATCCTGGGTGAGCGCTCGATGATATTGTAGCCCGCGTCACAGATGGAGATGGGGTATTGAAGGTATTCCTCCGCCGCCTCGATCACCGCGCTGAGTCCGCCGGTCACCGCCAGCATCCGGTACATCCTGGAGATCTGGTCGTTGAGCCGGACCTCGGCGCTGAGCAGCTCACGAATGATCCCGTACAGCTGTTCCGGGGCGTGGTCTCCCCCGCAGTACAGCACCGAACCGCCCTGTTCGCCGCTGAGCACGCACTCCCCCTCCCCGGGGCAGAGATAGAGGGTGTCCTCCCTCAGCCCCGCCCCCGGGCGGAGCAGCTCCACCTGCTCCACGCCGCGGCGCCCGTCGTAGCTGCCCGCCACGCTCAGCGCGCAGGTCCTGCGCAGATGCTCCGCAATTTGCTCCAGCGTCACCATCGCCGCCACCCCATTCGACATTTGTTGAAAAAATATCCCGCATAAAATCGGATTTCAGACATTCATAGGAAGCCAATCTCCGCTTTTTATGCTATACTATGGTCACAGTTTAGCATAGGGCGTCTGTGGGTGTCAAGAAAACCGACAAATGTTGAACGCTCTTTGCAGAGGAGGCAAGGAAATCCAATGGCGATCATTAGCATTGACGGGATCACATTGAATGTTCCCGACGGCAAAAACATTCTGGACTGCGCACTGGATGCGGGCATTTACATCCCCCATCTGTGCCACCACCCCGATCTTCCCGAGAACGGCTCCTGCCGTATGTGCATCGTGGAGGTCGACGGTCAGGCCGGCGTCACCCAGTCCTGCCTGCTGAAGGCAAAGGACGGCATGGTGATCCGCACCAAGAGCGAGCAGCTGACCCGCCTGCGCACCCTGGCGCTGGAGCTGCTGCTGGCAGGCCACCCCGAGGACTGCTCCACCTGCCCCAAGTACGGCGACTGCGAGCTGCAGACCCTCATTCAGTACATCGGCGCCAACAACGCCCGTATGCGCCCCCGCAACCGCGGCTTCAAGGCCGACGAGCGCAACCCCCTGCTCATCCACGACATGAACCGCTGCGTGCTGTGCGGCCGCTGCGTGCGCGCCTGCCGCGACCTGCGGGGCGTGGGCGTGCTGGACTACCGCAAGAAGGATCTTGAGACCTATGTGGGCACCCTCCACGACAAGCTGCTCAACGACTCCAACTGCCGCTTCTGCACCGCCTGTGCCGAGGTGTGCCCCACCGGCACCATCCGGGACAAGCTCTCCCTCATCGGCAAGAAGCGGGAGGAGGCTCTGGTCCCCTGCCGCGCCGAGTGCCCCGCCCACATCGACATCCCCGCCTACGTCCGGGCCGTCAAGGAGGGCGACTGCTCCAAGGCCGTGGGCATCATCCGCGAGAAGGTGCCCTTCCCCCACGCCCTGGGCTATGTGTGCAACAACCGCTGCGAGGGCGGCTGCAAGCGCAACGAGCTGAACGACCCCGTCTCCATCCGCAACCTGAAGCGTTATGCCGCCGAGCATGACGAGGCTCAGGTGTGGAAGGAGAAGTACATGGCCGTGGCTCCCCGCACCGGCAAGAAGGTGGCCGTCATCGGCGGCGGCGCCTGCGGCCTCACCGCCGGCTACTACCTGAACAAGAAGGGCCACGACGTCACCGTGTTCGAGTCCAAGAGCATCCCCGGCGGCCACATGACCTCCGGCATGCCCGAGTACCGCATCCCCACCCAGGACGTGCTGGACGAGGTGAAGGTCATTGAGGACTCCGGCGTGAAGATCGTGTGCAACACCAAAATCGAGAACGCCGCCGAGCTGAAGAAGGACTATGACGCCGTTCTGGTGGCCATCGGCACCAGCGTGGGCAAGAAGCTCATGTACCTGCCCGGCGCCGACTTCAAGCAGGTCTACTCCGCTCTGGAGATCCTTCAGGCCCAGCGCCTGAACCAGCCCATCGAGCTGGGCGACACCGTGTGCGTCATCGGCGGCGGTAACGTGGCCTTCGACGCGGCCTGCACCCTGATCCGCATGGGCAAGACCGTCAACGTGGTCTGCCTGGAGAAGGACGCCTCCCAGGCCAGCCCCGACGAGCGGGATCTGGGTCTGGAGGAGGGCGTCAACCTGTTTGACAGCCACTCCAACGAGGCCATTCTGGGCACTCCCGACAAGGTCACCGGCCTGCAGGTCCACAAGATCAACTCCTTCCACTTCGACCCCGACACCCGGGCTCTGGTGGAGGACGCCGTGCCCGACAGCACCTATGTGATCCCCTGCGACTCCATCGTGTTCGCCGCCGGACAGGTCACCGGCCTGACCGATTCCTTCGGCATCGAGCTCAACCGCTTCGGCTATCCCATCGACCCCAAGACCGGCAAGAGCGAGTACACCACCTCCGTGGACGGCGTGTTTGCCGCCGGCGACGT
>JAQXJQ010000028.1 GCA_029009035.1 Oscillospiraceae bacterium
GTGGGAACGCTGATCGGCGTTGCCGCCGCCTATTTCGGCGGTAAGATCGACAACATCATCATGAGAATTCTGGACATCTGGATGGCTATGCCTTCCCTGCTGGTCACGCTGGCCTTTATTGCGGGTATGGGCGTGGGTATCCCCCAGACCATCTTTGCGCTGGCCTTCGGCGCGACGCCGGGGTTTGCCCGGACGCTTCGGGCTGCGGCTTTGGGTGTGTCCAGTCAGGAGTTCATCGAATCCTCCGTGGCACAGGGCTCCTCCAACTGGCGCATTATGGTCCATGATCTGATCCCCAATGTGATTAGCCAGATCCTGATCCAGTTCACCATGAATGTGTCTTACATGATCCTGTTGGGCTCCACCCTTTCTTTCCTGGGCCTGGGTGCGCAGCCTCCCACTCCGGAATGGGGAGCCATGCTGGCAGAAGGCCTTCAGAACTACCAGTTCCACCCCTATCTGGTCATCTACCCGGGCCTGTTCCTGGCTTTTACCGCACTGGCGATCAATATTTTCGGCGATGCACTGCGTGATGCATTTGACCCCAAGCTGAAGGGGAGGGCATGATCATGAGCGAAGAACTGCTGAAAATCAAAGGGCTGAATGTCCGGTATGTTGTGGGAAAGGAAGTATCCGAAGCCGTAAACGGCATCGACATCGTGATCAACCAGGGCGAGACTCTGGGCCTGGTGGGCGAGACCGGCGCGGGTAAGACCACAACGGCCCTGTCCATTATGAATATGCTGCCCCAGTATGTGTCCCGGGTTCAGGGTGAGATATTCTACAAGGGGAAAGATGTTCTGAAGATGAAGGAACACGAGCTGCGCAAATTGCGCGGCAAGCAGATCTCCATGGTGTTTCAGGACCCCATGACCAGTCTGAATCCCGTATACCGTGTAGGAGAGCAGATCGGCGAGGTACTGACTCTGCACGAGGGAAAGATGTCGAAGGGAGAGCTGCGCAAGCGCGTGGGCGAGATCCTGGAGCTGGTGGGGATTCCTGCCTCCCGACAGGACGAGTATCCCCACCAGTTTTCCGGAGGGATGAAGCAGCGGGTGATCATCGCCATTGCCATTGCCTGCCGTCCGGAGCTGCTGATTGCCGACGAACCGACCACTGCGCTTGATGTGACGATCCAGGCGCAGGTGCTGGATATGATGCAGGACCTGCGCAACACACTGAATTCATCCATTCTGATGATCACCCACGATTTGGGGATCGTGGCCAGCTTCTGCGACAATGTGGCCATCATGTATGCCGGTGAGATTGTAGAGTACGGGACATTGGATGAAATATTTGACCGTACCGAAAAGCACCATCCTTATACGGAGGGCCTGTTCAACGCCATTCCCAACCTGAATGTAAAAACCGACCGTCTGAACCCCATTCAGGGTATGACCCCCGATCCCCGCGATCTGCCTGCGGGCTGCAAATTCCACCCCCGCTGTCCCCACGCCTGTGACGCCTGCAAGTCCGGCCAGGTGCCCGTCTATCGCCGGGGAACGCATCAGATCAAGTGTCTGCTGGCGGAAGAGTGGGGTGAAAAAGAATGCGAGGGGGAGGAACAGGTATGAGTACACCAATCATTGAGTGCCGAAATTTGAAAAAGTTTTTTGGTACGCCGTATGGCACGCTTCATGCCGTGGATAATGTCAGTTTTGCGCTGGAAGAGGGCAAAACGCTGGGCATTGTGGGCGAGTCCGGCTGCGGAAAGTCCACCCTGGGGCGCACCGTTTTGGGCCTTCACAAGGCAACTGAAGGTCAGGTCCTCTTTGAAGGCCGGGAGATTCAAGATCTTCCGCCCGCAGAGATGAAATCTCTGCGCAAGGAGATGCAGATCATTTTCCAGGACCCCTACTCCTCCCTGAACCCCAGAGATACCGTGGCGCAGATCATCGCCCAGCCGATGCAGATCCAGGGGATCTACAAGACCAAAGCGGAGATCAACGAGCGCGTGGCGGAGCTGATGGATATTGTGGGACTTGGCCCCCGCTTCGCCAACACCTATCCCCATGAGATGGACGGCGGACGCCGCCAGCGTGTGGGCATTGCCCGCGCCCTGGCCATGAATCCGAAATTCGTGGTCTGTGATGAGCCTGTCTCCGCTCTGGATGTGTCCATCCAGGCCCAGGTGCTCAACCTCATGATGGATCTGCAGGAGCAGATGGGCCTCACCTATCTGTTTATCACCCACAACCTTGCCGTGGTCAAGCATATCTCTGATGACATCGCAGTGATGTATTTGGGTCAGATGGTGGAAAAAGCACAGACCGACGACCTGTTCAGCCATCCACTGCACCCCTACACTCAAGCGCTGCTCCAAGCTATTCCAATCCCCGAGATCGGCCATAAAAACAGCATCAAGAATGTTCTCAAGGGCGAGATCACCTCTCCCATTGAGCCCAAGCCGGGCTGCCGGTTTGCTCCCCGCTGTCCCTATGCGACCGAGAAATGCCACTCTGTTGAGCCCGCCTTCCGTGAGTTGGAGCCCGACCATTTTGTGGCTTGCCATTTGTTTGGCCAATAATCAATTTGAAAGGAGATGACGATCATGCGTGAAGTAGTTTTTGTCGATGGAGCGCGTTCCGCATTCTGTAACTTAGGCGGCGGACTGCGGGAATTGAGTTCTACCGAGATCGCTGGTTTTGTCATTAAAGGCCTGACCCAAAAGACCGGAATTCTGGAGCGGGGGAAGGTGGACGCCTTGATCGCAGGCAACGCCCTGCGCGACATGAAGTCCTGCGATCCTGCCCGTTATGCGGCTCTGGCCGGCGGCCTTCCCGAGGAGACCGAGGCTCATTATGTGGAGATGCAGTGCGGCTCCGCCATTACATCCATCAACCACGCGGCTGCCATGATTGGCGCCGGCTACGGAGATGTGATGATTGTAGGCGGCATGGAGTCTTACAGCACCATGTGCATTGACTTTTCCATGAATATTCCGCCCTACACCATGGTTCCCCCCATTCCCATTGCACCCAAGCTGGCGCCCGAAAAGGAAGAGGACATTCCCATGACCATGGTCAGCGACAAAATGGCCCTCCAGTGGGGTGTGACCCGGGAGGAGGCTGACGCATATGCCGTGCGCTCTCAGCAGCGTCTGGCCGCAGCCTACCGGAAAGGGATCACCGGCAGTGAAATTATTCCATATGTTATTCCCGCAACCCGCAAGACCCCGGAGATCGTGATCGACAAGGATGAGTTTCCCCGTCCGGGTACCACACTGGAGGGACTTAGTAAGCTGCGTCCCGTTCACCCCAATGGCGTGACCACCGCGGGCAACGCTTCCGGCCGCAATGACGGCGCCGCCTTTGTACTGATGATGAGCGCGGAGAAGGCCAGGGAGCTGGGTTATGAGCCCATTGCCCGTTGGGTCATGGGCGCCGATGTCGGCGTACAGGCCAGTCTGATGGGAATTGGCCCCGCTCACTCCAACCTGCTGGCTATGAAGCGGGCCGGCCTGGGCATCGCGGATCTGGATGTGTTTGAGTGCAACGAGGCTTTTGCCGCTCAGCAGCTCGCGGTCATTCGCGAGATGGAGAAGCAGTCCGGCTGCACCATCGATCAGGAACTGTGGAACCCCAACGGCGGCGCCCTTGCCATCGGTCATCCCAACGGCGCATCCGGTGCCCGGATTTGTATGTTTGCCATGAATGAGCTGGTGCAGAAGGGTGGCCGTTACGGCCTGTTCAGCTCTTGTTGCGGCGGAGGCCACGGCACCACCACCATCATCGAGAATTTGAAGCGATAAGGGAGGTACCAAGATGGATATTGTAATTGTAGATGGTCTGCGAACCCCATTTGGTAACTTCGGCGGCGCTTTGAAAGATTATACCGCCACTGATCTGGCTACCATCGCAGTCAATGGGCTGCTGGACAAGACCGGTATTTTGGAGCGTGGCAAGGTGGATAGCCTGCTGTGCGGCTGCGCTCTGGGTGATGCCAATACCAAAGCCGTTGCCCGCTATATTGTGCTGCAGTCCAAACTGCCCCTGGAGACCGTGGGCACCTTTGTGGAAATGCAGTGCGGTTCTGCCATTACCAGTCTGAACCATGCGGCGTGGAAGATCCAGGCCGGCATGGCTGAGGTGGCCATCGTGGGCGGTACGGAGTCCTACAGCACCATGACCGCGAAGTTCCCCATGTCCCGCCCCCAGTATAAGCTGATTCCGCCCTATCCTATTGCCCAGGGCCTGACTCCGAATGCCGAACGCAATGTGGACATGATCACCGTCAGCGACCGCATGGCTGCCAAGTGGGAGATCTCCCGTACCGAGGCTGATGAGTACGCCCTGCGCTCTCAGCAGCGCCTGGCCGCTTCCTATGCCAACGGCATTGCCGGAGCAAATATGACTCCCGTGACCATTCCCGCCACCCGCAAGACCCCTGAGATTCTGGTGGACCGCGACGAATTCCCCCGTCCCCAGACCACCATGGAGGGCCTGAGCAAGCTGCGTCCCGTGCGTCCCGACGGTGTGACCACCGCCGGCAACGCCTCCGGCCGTAACGACGGCGCGGCCTTTCTGCTGGTCATGACCGCTGAGAAAGCCAGGGAACTGGGGTATCAGCCCATTGCCCGCTGGGTGGCAGGGGCACAGTGCGGCTGTCAGGAGGATCTGATGGGCATTGGTCCCGCTTATTCCAATCTGAAGGCTATCAAGATGGCCGGCCTGACCTTGGACGATATCGATGTGATCGAGTGCAATGAGGCCTTTGCGGCCCAGCAGCTCTCCGTCATCAAGGAGATGGAGTTCCAGTCGGGCAAGAAGATTGATCAGGAACGCTGGAACCCCAACGGCGGTGCCATTTCCATTGGCCATCCTAACGGCGCATCCGGCTCCCGTATTGCTCTGTTCGCCATGAATCATATGATCAAGACCGGCGGCAAATATGGCATCATTTCTTCCTGCTGCGGCGGCGGCCACGGCACAACTTCTATTTTGGAAAATCTGTGCAGATAAACGGAGGAATCGTTATGGATATTAAAAAGGTATGTGTGGTAGGCGGCGGCTTGATGGGACGACAGATCGCCCTGTGCGCTGCAATCAACGGTTATGATGTGGCTGTGTACGACTCTTTCCCCGGCGTGCCGGAGAAGGTGGCCGCATGGGAGGAGGAATATCTGGCCGGGCGTATTGCCAAGGGTAAGATGACCGAGACTCAGGTGGCCGAGACCAAGGCGCGCTTTACCGTGGGCGACAACATGGAAGCTGCCGCCGCCGATGCCGATCTGATCATCGAGGCTATCGTAGAGGTCTATGAGGCAAAGGCGGAGCTGTTCCGCAAGCTGGACGGCGTGATCCGTCCCGATGCTATCGTGGCCACCAACTCCAGCTTCATGGTCTCCTCTCTGTTCAAGGGCTGCTTCGCCGATCCCTCCCGCCTGTGCAACTGCCACTTCTATAATCCCGCTCTGGTGATGAAGTTCGTGGAAGTGGTGCAGGGTGAGCATACCTCCGATGCCGTGGGCACCGCTGTGTATGAGTTCTGCAAGACGATCGGCAAGACCCCCATTCTGATGAAAAAGGAGATCCCCGGCTTTGCCGCCAATCGCATCACCGGCGTGGTCAACCAGGAGGCACGTTATCTGGTTCAGAACGGCTATCTGACCCCTGAGGAAGTGGATATCGCCTGTGAGCAGGGGCTGAACTACCCCATGGGTCCCTTCCGTCTGATGGATCTGACCGGCATTGACCTGACCTATGATATGTTTAAAGCCACCATTGCAAACGGCCAGCCCAAGCCCGACTGCTATGATCTGATCGAGAGCATGGTGAAGGCCGGCAAGCTGGGCCGAAAGACCGGCGAGGGCTTCTACAAATATAACTGATCGGCATAGTAGGCGGCCGCGGCATACGCCGCGGCCGCTTGCCGCAGATAGGGGAAAAGGCTAACGAAAGGAGCTCTCGATTTATGGAGTTTTGCAAGCTGATATCGGTGCTGGATCAATTGCTGGAGGCTGGTATTCCAGGGTATGATTGCGCGGTGTTTTATCGCCACGAGCCGGTCTTTCGGCGTTTTGGCGGATATTCGGACAGGGAGACGGCGGCACCGATGAGATCGGATCTGCTGTACTATATTTATTCTGCCACCAAGGTGGTCACCGTCACCGGGGCCCTTCAATTGGTGGAGCAGGGGAAGCTTGCACTGGAGGACTGCCTTGAAGATTATCTGCCGGAGTACCGCGATATGAGGGTCGCCGCACCGAAGGGCCTGGTCCCAGCACGATCGCCCATCAGAATCCGGGATCTGTTCTGCATGACGGCGGGGCTGAGCTATGACCTGAAATCCCCCTCGCTTCTGGCCGCAAGGGAGAAGACAGGCGGGAGGTGTCCCACGCGGGAAATGATGCGCGCCTTGGCCGAGGAGCCGCTGCTGTTCCATCCCGGAACGCGCTACTACTACGGTCTGTGTCATGATGTCCTGGCGGCGGTCATCGAGGTGATTTCCGGGCAGCGCTTCGGGCAGTATTTGGAGGAACATATTTTCCGCCCCTGCGGCATGGAACAGACTGGGTTTCACTGCGTGGCCGGGCAGGACGCTCGGTTCTGCACGGAATACATTTATACTCCGTCGGATGGCAGTATTGGGCGGATGCGAAAACTCTACAACCCCTATGTGTTTGGCCCTGAGTATGAGAGCGGAGGCGCCGGACTGATCACCGGAGTGGACGATTACTGCAGGTTTCAGGAGGCGTTGATCTCCGGGAAACTGATCTCGCCGGAGATGGTGCGAAAAATGCAGCAGCCCCATCTAACCAAGTTGGAGCGGACTGGGTTTGAACTGGCTCAGTTAGGACCGTTCAGTTACGGCTTAGGCGTTTGTGTCACAGAGCCGGGGTGTGGACTTCCTCCGCAGTTTGGCTGGGGAGGCCGTGCAGGTGCGCTGACTATGATGGACACGGACAATCAGATCTCCATGTTCTATGTGCAGCATGTGTTGGACGGCGGCAGCCCCAAAACGGAGAGACTGAGATATGAAATCAAACGAGCCGTCTATGAGGGGCTCGGAATTCCATGGAAACGCAGCTGAAAAATGCTACAAATAGTATAACTGATGCCGGAGAATACACTCCGGCATCGATTTTGTAAATATAGGGAGATGTGACGGGACGGAAGGATGCTCCGCGGAAGAGCCGAAAATAGAATACACCCCCCGGCTTTTGCATAGGATAAAGCAGCAAGAGCGGGGAGTGTTGTGTGTTGAAGGGAAACATTGAGGAGCGGGCGGTGGCCCTCGCCCAGTACATCATAGAAAACCGCACCACCGTCCGGGCAGCGGCAGGGGAGTTCGGAATTTCAAAATCCACGGTACATAAGGACCTGTCGGAGCGGCTGCCGCGGCTGAACCGGGCGCTCTACCAACAGGCAAAGCTGGTGCTGGAGGAGAACAAGGCGCAGCGCCACATCAGAGGCGGCCTTGCCACCAGAAAAAAGTACAAAGGGGAATAAAGATGGCGCGCCTGACGGCGCGCCATTTGCGTTGAATTGCTGTCCTGCGCTCGGCTGCCGCCGGATCAGGCCGCGGTGCCCTGGGTGACATCCCGGATCCACTTTCCGCTGCGGTAGCGGAGCTGGCCCAGAATGACCTTGACCAGATGCTCCAGCGTCATGGCCAGATAGACGGTGAGGATGCCGGTTTTCAATACCAGACCGCAGAGGGCGGCGGCGGGGATGGCCACGAGCCACAGCGGGGCGATATCAATGACCGCGGCCATGCGCACATCGCCTCCGCCCCGCAGCACGCCCACGATGTTGGTGGTGCAGAAGGAGCGCAGGCACATATCCAGAAATACCACGGTGAGCATCATGGTGCAGATCTTTGCCGCGCCGGCGGAGAGGCTGAACAGGGGATAGAGGACGGGGGCGATGAATACCTTAAGGATGACCAGGGAGACCAGACCCATGCCCAGACCGAAGAGGAAGGCCAGGGCATCCAGCAGGGCGCCCAGAGAGTACACCTTGTGGGTGTTGCCCGAGCCGATCTCCTGCCCGATGAGGATGGCGGCGGTGCCGGCGATGGCGAACACACCCACGGAGCAGAGGTTGTTGATGTTGCCCGCGATGGCGTAGGCGGCCAGGATCTCCTTGGAGCCGTCCATGTGGCCCATGATGGTGGGGAACATGGAGGTGCCCAGGCTCCACAGCGTCTCATTGCACACCACGGGGGTGGCGATGCGGACAAAGCGGCGGGCCATGTCGGCGCCGGGGAGGAAGAACAGGGCAGGCCGGAGACGGAAATCCCTGTCCAGAACAGACCAGACCACGGCAATGGCGAAGGAGACGGCGCGGGCGATGAGGGTGGCCAGAGCGGCGCCCTCCACACCCATGCGGGGTGCGCCCAGATTGCCGAAGATCAGCACCCAGTTGAGGAAGGTGTTGACCACCATGGACGCGCCCAGAATGTATAATCCCCGCTTGGGATTGCCCATGGAGCGGTGCGCGCCGATGTAGATCTGCACAAAGCCGTCCAGCACGAAGGACCATACCGCGATGCGGGCATAGCGCACCGCCACCGCCACCACTTCCCCGTCATTTCCGAACAGGGAGAGGAACTGACCGGGCAGGAAGGTGAGGATCATGGCGTAGAGGAGGGTCACGGAGCCGATGATATAAAGGCCCATACCCATGACCCGGTTGATGGAGCGGGTGTCGCCCTTGCCGTAATACTGGCTGATGAGCACCGAGGAGCCGCTTTGGACGCCGAACATCATCAGCTGAATGACGAAGTTGGGGATGTTGGCCAGGGTGACGCCGGCCAGAGGCCCCTCGCCCATGGTGCCCACCATGAAGGTATCCACCAGGCCAAGGGAGTTTGTAATGAGATTTTGAATGACGATGGGCAGAGCCAGCGCCAGAAGGCGGGCATAAAAGCCCTTTTCCCGTTTGAATATGGAGAACATAGGTGACCTCTTAAGAAAGTGTAGTAAAGAGCGAGGCGGCGGCTTCGGCAAGGGCGCTGACCAGAATGTCCGCCTGCTGCGTGGTGGTGTCGGGGGAGAAGGAGATGCGCAGCATACCGTCCAGCCAAGCCTTGGGCAGGTTCATGGCGGCGAACACATGGCTGGGCTTCCCCTTGTGACAGGCGGAGCCGGAGGAGATGCACACGCCCCGGTCGCCCAGCAGGCGCACCACCACCTCGCTTTTATAGCTGGGCAGGGTGACGGCGCAGATGTGGGGAGCGGTCTCCCCGCCGGAGACCACCTCCAGCTTGGGCAGAGACTCCTTCAAGCGGGTGAGGGTGTAGTCCCGGATGGCGGCGGTGCGCTCCAGACGGTCCTTATCAGCGCAGACGGCGGCGCAGGCGGCGGCAAAGGCGGCGATCTGCCCGGTGGCCTCGGTGCCGGAGCGCAGCCCTTCCTCCTGCCCGCCGCCGGTGAGCAGAGGGCGGAGCTTCACGCCGCGCTTGATGTACAGCGCGCCGATGCCCTTGGGAGCGCCGATCTTGTGGCCGCTGACCGCCACCATATCGGCTCCCAGGGAGGCCATGGTGAAGGGGACCTTCAGAAAGCCCTGCACCGCGTCGCAGTGAAAGAGGATGTTCCTGTCAAAGGCCTTCACCGCCCGGACACATTCCTTGACCGGCAGAAGAGCGCCGGTCTCGTTATTCACCAGCATCATGGACACCAGCACCGTGTCGGGCCGGAGGGCGGCCTTCAGATCCTCCGCGGAGATGTGGCCCTGCCGGTCGGGCTTCAGGTAGGTGATCTCATAGCCCTGGGCGGCCAGGTCCCGGCAGGTCTCCAGCACAGCGGAGTGCTCAATGGCGGTGGTGATGATGTGCCTGCCCTTCCGGCGGCCCGGTTCCACGCCCCGGCGGATGGCCCAGTTGTCCCCCTCGGTGCCGCAGGAGGTGAAAAAGACCTCGGCAGGCGTGCAGCCCAGGGCCTTGGCCACGGTCTCCCGGTTGGCCTTGAGGCGTGCCGCGGCCTGGCGGCCGTATTCATAGCGGGAGGAGGGATTGCCGAACTGTGCCAGCTCCCCGGTGAGGGCGGCGATGGCCTCATCGCGCACGGGCGTGGTGGCGGCGTAATCAAAATAGGTGATGTCCATAAGGGGCCTCCGGGTATGTCAGAGTAAAATCGATTACTTATTTTAATAGGTAAAGCGGGGAAAGTCAACCGGCGGCGGGCGGAAAAGTGATAAATGTGAAAACCGGCCTTCTGTTCGGGAAAATCCTCCTCAGTCGTTGCTTTTTCCTTCGAATGTGTTATACTTCCATAAGATCGATTTTTCTTCCCTGAGGAGGAGCTTATGGATTATAAACAGTTGCTGGAAGGCGCGTGTGAGATGGGCTACCAGCTGTTGGGCTGCGGGGCGGAGATCCCCCGGGTGGAGGACACCGTCCGGCGCATTGCCCTCGCCTATGGGGTGAGCGCCGAGGTGTTCGCCATTCCCAACTGCCTGATCGTCAGCATTGTGGACAAGAACGGGGAGCAGCTGACCCGGATGCGGCAGGCAAAGTTTCGCAGCATCGACATTCTCCGGCTGGAGGCGTATAACGCCCTCTCCCGCCGGCTGTGCGCAAATCCCCCGGAGGATACCGGGGAGATCCTGCGGCAGGTGAACGCCGTGACGGAGAAGATGAGCCCCTACCCCGCGTGGCTGCAGCTCATCGGCTACTTCATCGGCGCGTCTTTCTTTGCCCTGTTTTTCAGCGGCGGGTGGATGGACGCGCTGCTGGCCGGCCTGGCGGGCGTGGTGGGCGGAGCCTGTGCTCTGTGGCTGGGGACCACCCGCTCCAACTTTTTCATCAACACCGCCGTGTCCGGTTTTGTGCTGGCGCTGACGGCCTACGGCGGGAGCCTGCTGGGACTGCCGGTCAACCTGGGGCCGACCATGGCGGGGGCCATCATGGTGCTGGTGCCCGGACTGGTGTTCACCAACTTTATGAGCGACCTGCTCACCGGTGATGTCATGGCGGGACTGTCCTCCTTTGCCCGCGCCGTGCTGACGGCGGGGGCCATCGCATTGGGCACCGGCTCCGCCGTGGCCCTGCTGCGGTTTTTCACCGCTGTGTCCATGGACCCCGGCGTTGTCTTTATGCCCTATCCGCTGCTGGCCTGTCCGGTGGCCTTTATCGCATGTCTGGGCTTCTGCCTGCCCTTTAACATCCGCAGCATTGGGATGCTGCTGTGCTGCCTGGGCGGCGCGGTGGGCTGGCTGTTCTACCTTTTGATGCAGAATGCGGGAGCCAATGTGTATCTCTCCACCTTTGTGGCCTCTGTGGCGGTGAGTATCTACTCCGAGAGCATGGCCCGCCTGCGCAAATGCCCCACCACATCTTACCTTGTGGTGTCCTACTTCCCGCTGGTGCCCGGTTTTACCATCTATACCGCCATGACCTATGGCATTGCGGGGGATATCGACCTGTTTCTGGCCACCTTTCTGCGCACCTTCGGCATTGCCGCCTGCATCGCCATGGGCACGCTGATGGTCTCCACTGCGCTGCGCATCTGGCAGACCAGAAGGAGGGAGCGCTCGTGAGGCGGTACGACACCGTTTTGCTGGACGCGGACATGACTCTGCTGGATTTTGACCGCTCCGAGCGGGAGGCGCTGGGGCGCACCCTGTCCCGCCATGGCCTGCCCTGCACCCATGAGGTGGAGGCGGACTATCTGAAGATCAACCGCGCCCTGTGGGACGCCTTCGGCAGGGGGCAGATCGACCAGGACTTTCTGGTGGTGGAGCGCTTTGCGGCGCTGGGCCGGATCTACCCGCTGGCGGGAGACCCCCGGCAGATCAACCGGGATTATATGAACGAACTGGGGGAGCAGGCCCATCTGCTCCCCGGAGCCATGGATTTTTGCCGCGGGCTGAGGGAGCTTGGCGTCACCGCCGCCATTGCCACCAACGGGATGCCGGTGGCCCAGCGCGGGCGCTATACCCGCACGGGGCTCCATGAGGTCGTCCCCCATATCTTCATCTCCATGGAGCTGGGAGCGCAGAAGCCCATGCCCGCCTTCTTTGACCGGGTGTGTGAGGCGCTGGGGATCACCCAGCGACGCAGCGTGCTGATGGTGGGGGACAGCCTTTCCACCGATATTCTGGGCGGGAACAACGCGGGGATCGATACCGTCTGGTACAATCCCGGGGGACTGCCGCTCACCGGCGGAGCGAAGCCTACCTATATTGCGGAAACTTATGACAAAATTCTGGAAATCGTGGGCGGCGTCGACATTTTATAGCAGAATTTGACGCTTTGTTACTCTTTTGTTGTTGATTGCCGCGCCCGCCGATGGTATACTGTGACAAGATCACAGAAAGACAGAAAGAAGGAGCAGTCCCCCTATGAAGCGCCTTTCCGCAGCCCTGTTTGTACTGGGGCTGATTTTTGTTTTGACCGCCTGCGGCGCCCAACCGAGCGCCTCCCCGCCGCAGCCCAGCCAGACGCCGACGCAGAGCGAGCCGGTCTCGCCCCAGCCCTCCGCCGAACCCTCTCCCACCCCTTCGGAGACGCCGGAGCCGGAACCCGAACCGGAGCCTGAGCCTGAGCCGGAGCCGGAGCCTGAGCCTGAGCCTGAGCCGGAGGCTCCCCAGTGGCCGGCCTATGAGTTCGGGAAGCCGCTGGAGGAGAGCGAGGCGGCGGAGGATGCCGCTTTTGAGAAAGCGGTCTTTCTGGGTGATTCCCGCACAGAGGGTCTGCAGGTCTTCGGCGGACTGAAAAAGGGCACCTACCTGTGGGCGCGGGGGATGACCGTGTTCCGGGTAAACAACCCTAACTGGGCCGTGTTCGATGTGAACGGAGAAAAGGCCACCATGATCGAGGCGCTGCGCGCCGCGGACTGCGACGCGGTGTATATTATGGTGGGCGTCAATGAGCTGGGATACCCTGTCGAATCCTATGAGAGTGGGTTGGGCAAGTTCATCGACATGGTGCTGGAGGCGCAGCCCGACGCCGTGGTCTATCTGCAGCTGCTGCCTCCGGTGAACGATGAGGTGGCCCGGCGCAGCGGCCTTGCCGATTACATCAACAACACCCGGCTGAACAGCTTCAATGAGGCCATCGTCCGGGTGGCGAGGGAGAAAAAAGTGGTGCTGCTGGATGTGCCCGAGGTATACCGGGACGAAAACGGCAGTCTGCCCGCGGACCTGAGCTCCGACGGCTGCCACTTCAAGTCGGGCGGATATGTCCGCTGGGTGGACTATCTCCGCACCCACCGCATGGACCCCGAGCGCTATCGGTATCACCGCGCTTTGGCCGCGGAAGAGCAGACCGAAGACCAACCGGAAGCCGGGACCGGCGCGGAGAGCGTGACCGGACCTGAAAACGAGACCGGAGCCGCGACCGGCTCCGAACCCCCTGTGGAGGAGACAGAGAGATGAAAAAAATCCTTGCGGCGGCCTTTGCGCTGCTGCTTTTGTGCGGCTGCGGCGGCACGAGGCAGGAGATCACCCCGGCGCTGAGCGACAAGCTCCTGAGCAGCGGCGCCTTTGAGGGCAGCGACATGGAGCAGCTGGACGGGGATATCCTCGGTATGCTCTACGGCCTGGAGGACGGTCTGGTGAAGGAATGCGTGGGCTATCTGGCCTCCAACACCTCCGTGAGCGCGGATGAGCTTGCCATCTTCCTCTGTGTGGACGGGGACGCCGCCGAAAGGGTGGAGCAGGCCTGCAGAGACCGTCTGGAGAGCCAGCTGGAGGTGAGCCGGGCCTACTGTCCCGCCGCTGTGCCCCGTTTGGAAAAGGGCATTGTGAAGCGGGAAGGCGCCGGCGTGGTGCTGGCGGTGGGCGACCCCGAAAAACTGGCCGGGATCAAAGAACTGAAGTAACAATAAAGCCGATGCGGAACCGGTTCCGCATCGGCTTTGTTTATGGTTCAGTATTCCACGCGGAGCAGGGTCAGACCCTGGGCCGGGGCGGTTTTTCCCGCCCGGGCGCGGTCCAGAGCGGCGAGAATGGCGGGCATATCCTCCGCCTTGCGCTCGCCCAGACCCACCTCCAGCAGGGTGCCGGTGAGAATGCGCACCATGTTGTAGAGAAATCCGTCCCCGTGGAAGGTGAGGGAGAGGTCCGCTCCGTCTGCCTTTACCTCGATGGAGGTGACGGTACGCACGGTGGACTTCCTGTACCGCTTGTTGGCGCAGAAGGAGCGGAAATCGTGGGTGCCGCAGAGCAGCGCCGCCGCCCGGCCCATGGCCTCCACATCCAGCGGCTCCTCCACCCGGTATTGAAACTTGCGCCGGAACACATCGGGGACGCTCCCCATGCGCACGCGGTACTGATACACCTTGCCTTTGGCGCTCAGCCGGGCGTGGAAGCGCGCATCCGCCTTCTCCGCCGCCGTCACGGCGATATCCTCCGGCAGGTAGCGGTTGAGGCAGGCCAGCACCTCCTCCGCCGGCCGGTCTCCCGGCAGCTTCACGCTGGCGGTCTGACCCAGGGCGTGAACGCCGGCGTCGGTGCGCCCTGCGCCGTGTACTTCCACCGGCGTGCCCGCCAGACGGCTCAGCACGCCCTCCAGCTTGCCCTGAACGGTGTTGTCGGTGTTGCCCTGCTTCTGCCAGCCGTCGTAGCGGGTGCCGTCATACTGAATGGTGAGCTTATAATTCATCGTCGGTCTCCCTGGGCAGCCGGATCACCCGAATTTCCATGACCCGGTGATGCTCCACCCGGGTGACGGTGACATCCAGCGTTTCCCACACAAAATGGTCCCCCGGTTCGGGGACACGGCCCAGCTGGGCCATGACCCAGCCGGAAACGGTGGCCGCGTCATCTTCTCCGGTGAGGGAGAAGAGGTCGTACATATCGTCCAGGTCGGCGGAGCAGGAGATGAGATAGCTTCCGTCCTCCTGCTTGCGGAACAGCTCGATCACCTCGTCGTGCTCGTCCCAAATCTCGCCCACCAGCTCTTCCACGATGTCCTCCAGGGTGAGGATGCCCTCGGTGCCGCCGTATTCGTCCACCACGATGGCCATGTGGGTCTTGGTTTTCTGGAACTGCCGCATGAGATCGTCGATCTTGGTGGAAGGGGCGATGTGAAGCACCGGGTGGATCAGAGGGGAGAGCTCCGTTCTGCCGTGGTAGCGGGCGGAGAACAGATCCTTCTGGTGGAGCACGCCCACCACATTGTCCAGCGTCTCGTGGTAGACGGGCATTCTGGAATAGCCCTCCGCGGCGAACAGCGCCGCCGCCTCGTCCATGGTGGCGCAGTCCTCGATGGCGATGACGTCCACTCTGGGGGTGAGGATGTCGCCCACCTTCAGGCTGTCAAACCGGATGGCGGAGCAAATGAGACGGCTTTCCTCCCGGTCGAGGCTGCCCTGATCCTCCGCCTCCTCCACCATGGTCACCAGCTCCTCGTCGGTGATGCCTTCCTCCGAGTGCCTGTGGAACAGGCGGCTGAGCAGACGCTTCCACTGGCGGAACAGAAAGGTGAGGGGGCGGAACACCGCCATGAGCAGGCGCAGGAAGGGGGCGGAGAAGGCGGCGAAGGCCTCCGGCGACTCCTTGGCCAGACTCTTGGGGGAGACCTCGCCGAAGATGAGGATCACCACGGTCAGCACCACGGTGGACACCGCCGGGCCGCTGGTGGAGCCAAGCAGGCGGATGAACAGCAGGGTGGACAGGGTGGTGGCCACATTATTCACAATGTTGTTGCCGATCAGGATGGTGGAGAGCAGCCGGTCGTAATCCTCGGCCATGGCCAGGGTCCTCGCCGCCCGCTTGTCTCCGTTTTCGGCCCGGCTCTTCAGCCGGATGCGGTTGAGAGAGGTAAAGGCGGTCTCCGTGGCGGAAAAGTAGGCGGACAGGACCACCATGATCAGCAATATGATCAGCAAAATCGTACTTCCATCGTCCATTTGGACAGATCACTCCTATAGTCTGTATGTATTGCCACTGAGGCATATGTATTGTGTTATACCACAAAACGGAGAAAAAGCAAGCCTTTTTCCCTGTTTTGCAATAAAAATATAAGAAAAGCCGCCGGAGCGAAGACCGGCGAAAAAGGTTTTGCCTTTTCCGCCGATTTTTGCAGTCCGCTGTGTCGCAGAAAATGGACTCGCTGCAGAATGCTCTGTTCTGCAGCAGACCGTTTTGTTTGTCTCCGACGGGTGACTTTCTGGCCGACCAGAAAGTCACCAAAGAGTCGCATAAGGGTTGCACCCTTATGTATCCCGCTTGCACACTTTGGAACCATCAACCATCACCGGCGCACTGAGCGGGATACTCTGTTTGCTTCGTATTTGCTGCCGCACAGCTCGGATGCCCAGCGCCCCAGGATACCGCGCCTGGCTTGAGGCGTGTTGTGGGTAGGCCGGGCACCGAAGAGGGTAAGCACGAAGCGCAGCGGAGAAACCGCTTGAGACACTCCGCCCAAGGCGCCGACTTGAGGTGGGATTGTATCGTACTGCGCGGCAGGATCCATAAGGGCGCAGCCCTTATGCGTGTTTTTGGTTTCTTTTTGCACGGGCAAAAAGAAACTCGCCCGCGGGCGAAACTCTGTGAGGCGTTTGAAAAGCTGAGCCGCCGGAGCAATGCTCCGGCGGCGGTGAATTGGATTTGATTACTTCTTGGCCTTGCTGTCCACGACGTCCTTCAGCACAGCGGTGAACGCCTCGAAGGACATGGCGCCCAGATCCTCGCCGGAGCGGTGACGGGGGGAGACGGTGCCGTTCTCCATGTCCCGGTCGCCCACCACCAGCATATAGGGGACCTTCTCCAGGGTGGCCTCGCGGATCTTCTTGCCGATCTTCTCGTTGCGGTAGTCCACATCCACCCGGAAGCCCATGGCCTCCAGCGCCTTGGCCTTCTCGGCGCAGTAGTCGGCGGCGCGGTCGGTGACGGGCAGGAAGCGGACCTGCTCGGGGGCCATCCAGGTGGGCAGAGCACCGGCATAGGTCTCGATGAGGTAGGCCAGGGTGCGCTCATAGCAGCCCAGAGAGGTGCGGTGGATGATATAGGGCAGGGCCTTCTCGCCGTTCTCGTCAATATAATACATACCGAACTTCTCGGCCAGCAGCATATCGATCTGAATGGTGACGATGGTGTCCTCCTTGCCGAACACAGTGTGGTACTGGATGTCCAGCTTGGGGCCGTAGAAGGCGGCCTCGTCAATGCCGATCTCATAGTCCACGCCCAGATCGTCCAGGATCTGGCCCATGACCTTCTGCGCGGTCTCCCACTGCTCGGCGGTGCCCTCGTACTTGTTGTTGGGGTTGGCGGGATCCCACTGGGAGAAGCGGAAGGTGCACTTGTCCAGCATGCCCACGGTGTCCAGACAGTACTTGGCCAGCTCCAGACAGCCCTTGAACTCCTCCTCCAGCTGGTCGGGACGGAGCACCAGATGGCCCTCGGAGATGGTGAACTGACGCACGCGGATCAGGCCGTGCATCTCGCCGGAGTCCTCGTTGCGGAACAGGGTGGAGGTCTCACCCAGACGCATGGGCAGGTCGCGGTAGGAGCGCTGGCGGTTCAGATAGACCTGATACTGGAAGGGGCAGGTCATGGGGCGCAGGGCGAAGCACTCCTTCTCCTCGTCGTGGGGGTCGCCCAGAATGAACATACCGTCCAGATAGTGGTCCCAGTGGCCGGAGATGCGGT
>JAQXJQ010000029.1 GCA_029009035.1 Oscillospiraceae bacterium
TGAAAACTCCGTCGCCACTCCCGGCGAAGGCGGCACTTCTGCCGAGGGCGGAGGATAACCGACGGTTCCAAGCATAGACAGTACATTGCGCCCGGGTCGGGGGACCCGACCCGGGCGGGCAAAGGAAGGTAAAAATTATGGAAGGCGTATTAGCTACCACAATGTCCGCCATCGGATGGATGGTGGGTCTGGCGTTTCTGGGCCTGGGGATCGGCCTGGGGATCATGGGTTCCAAGGTGGCGGAGGCAGTGGGCCGCAACCCTGAGACCAAGAGCGATGTTGTCCACTCCGTGCTGATGGTCGCCATCGTTCTGGTGATCCTGCTGCTGCTGCTGTTTGTTTTCATTTTCCTGCTGCTGTTTTTCAATCCCTTCCTGGCCTGAGCGGCCGGAACGGAAAGACCAGCAATTCTTGAAGAGGGGAGGTGCGCATGATGAAATTGACATTCCTTGCGGTGGTGATCGTCATGATCGTGCTCATTGGATTTGTCCTGCTCGTCCTGCGCAGCCTGACCATATCTGCCGGGATCCGCATTCGGGCGGATATGGTGAAGCTATTGCAATCGTATGACCGAATTCTTGAGGAGAAAAGCCGGGAGATCAAGCGCCTCCAGAAAGAGCTGGAGGAGATGCCAGATCCCGCCGCGAGACCGGAACCGGTACAATCGGAGCCGGTGTCCACAGAACCTCAGGAACGGGGGAGCGCGTCCATTCCCGAGGCCGCGGAGTACCGCCATTCGGCCTTCGGCGACAGCTATGGGGCCGTCCGGGACTATTTCATGCTCTCGGAACAGGACAAACAGGCCCTGGTGGAGCAGGTGCGGAAGGAAGAGGCGGGAACGCCCCGGGGCGCCGCCGCCGCGGCATTGCGGCAGTCCCTCTCCTACGATACCGTGTTCCGTATGACCCTGCTCTCCCCGGAGGAGCAGCTGCGGCTCCTGGATACCTCCCTCAATGACAACGATTGGACCCTGCTGAGAGATTTCTGCGAGGAACAGGGCGACACGCCCTTCAACATCACCCGCTTCTGCGACTGGCTGGAAGAGCTCAGCCATCTGGAGAGCGGAGAGATCCTTGTGCGCGGGAGCGGCGATGCTTCCGGTGATGGCCAGAACGGTATCTGTGAAGGTATCCGTATTGTGGTCGGCAATAAGCTGTATGATTACAGTATCGATGAAAGAGAGATCAGCTGATGAACAGTTATGTAGATGAGGTCGTTCGTAAAAAGATCGACGAAATTGAGTCGGGAAAGAATATTTATGAGCTGGGCCGCGTCAGAAGCGTGCAGAGCTACATGCTGGAGATCAGCGGAATGGAGAATGCCGCATACTTTGACCGCGTGGTCATCGAAAGCCCCGGTATGGGTCAGGTGGCCGAGGGGTATGTGGACCGCATCGGAAAAGACTCCGTCACCGTGGCACTGACCCGGAAGGACGGGCCGGTTCTGGTGGGTGACGAGGCCATCTGCACCGGCAAGGAGTTCACCATGCAGTTCGCACCCCAGTCTATCGGCCATGTGGTGGATATGTTCGGCAAGGACCTGCTGGTGGGCGAGCGGTTCAGCGAGCTGCTGGACCTGCCCGTGGAGTCCCCCAACATCCCCATCATGGACCGCGGTACGGTGAACCGCCCGTTCTACACCGGCATTGTGGGCATCGACCTGATGTACCCCGTGGGCCGCGGACAGCGTCAGCTGATCATCGGTGACAAAAAGACCGGTAAGACTCAGGTGACGCTGGACGCCATCGCCAACCAGAAGACCGGCGATATGCTGTGCATCTATGTGGCCATCGGCAAGACCAAGAAAGAGGTCAAGTCCATTTACGCGGAGCTGCTCCGCCGCGGCGCCATGGAGCACACCATCATCATTGCCGCGTTTAACGACGAGTGTCCCCCTGTGCTGCGCAACACTCCCTACGCGGCGCTGACCATCGCCCAGTACTTCCTGCTGCAGGAGGGCCGGGACGTGTTTGTGGCCATCGACGATCTGAAGCGCCACGCCGACGTCTGCCGTGAGATCGCGCTGCTCTCCGGCAAGGTGCCCGGCCGCGACGCCTATCCCCCCGATATTTTCTTCTCCCACGCCAGCCTGCTGGAGCAGGGCTGCCAGCACAAAAACGGCGGTTCCATCACCATCCTGCCCATCTGTGAGACCAAGGGCGGAGATATCACCGACTATATTTCCACCAACATCATCTCCATCACCGACGGACAGATCGTGCTCTCTTCCAAGAACTTCGAGCGCGGTCAGCGGCCTGCCATCGACTACGGCCTGTCGGTGTCCCGTCTGGGCGGCGCCGTTCAGACCCGGGATATCAAGCGCACCAGTGCGGCGATGCGCCGGGAACTGCTGGCCTATCTGGAGTCCCGCGAGGTCTATGAGCTGACCAATGAGAGCGAGATGGGACCCGAGCTGCAGGAGCGTATGCGCCGCGGCCGGCGCATCGTGGACAAGCTGAGCCAGAATAAGTTCAGCCCCAAAAACGAAGCGGAGATCCTTGACAGCTTCAAGGAACTGATGGACGGTTAACCACCGAAGGAGGGCCACAGGGTGAATATCAAGACCATCGTTAAGGTCATGAATTTCCATGCGCTGCTGCGGGTGGATCGCGCCCATCGGGATGCGGACCAATATCAGATGCTGGAGCGAGAGGTCGCCCGGATGATCGACATTATCCAGAACAACCGCAACTTTATTCTGGATAAGTGGACGCTGACCGCCAAGGAGGACGCGCCCCGGCTGCGCATCTATATCGGCTCGGATCTGGGCTTCTGCGGCGCCGCCAATGCCTCGGTCAACTCCATGCTGGATGAGGAGATCCCGGAAAACACGGTGATCACCATCGGCAAAAAGGTCCGCAAGCGTGAGCTGGTGGACCTGAGCATCCAGCGCGAGGAGTTTGAGGCGCGGTACGACGAGATCGAGGCGATCTTGGCGGACGGCGTGCGCCACCGCCGCTATTCCGGTATCGACCTGTGCTATGACCACTATTACAACATGACCCATATCGAGCCGGTGAAAAAGACGGTTTTCCCCATTGAGCTGGAGCGTGATGAGCTGGAGACCTATACGGAGGACTTCTCGGTGGAAGGTTCCGACATCAATACCATGATGGAGGACCTGATCATCACCTACCTGAACTATGAGGTCAAGACCGCTGCGGTCAACGCCTATGCCTCGGAGAATATCCTGCGGCAGAACGCGACCAATGAATCGCTGAAGCGAGTGGAAGAGATGGAGGAAGAGGCCCGCTGGGAGGAGCGAAAGAGCCGCAACGAAAAGGCGGCCCGCAGCGTGATCGATTCCTATATCAAGATGAAATACCGCGCACGGTAAGTACCGCTGAGAAAGAGAAAGGACCGTGAGAGATTATGGCCGAAGTAATTGCGATCACCAACCAAAAGGGCGGCGTGGGTAAGACCACCACGACCTTGAATTTTGGCGCCGGTCTGAAAAAACAGGGCAAGCGCGTCCTGTTTGTGGACATGGACCCCCAGTGCAGCCTGAGTTATATCATGGGCGGCGATTGCTCCGGAGCAATTGCTTCCACCCGGGACCTTCTGCTGAACCCAAGGCTCGATCCGATCATTGCGGTGCAGTGCCTGAAGGAGGGAGACCTCATCTGCGCCCATCCCGGACTGAGCGCCATGGATGTGATGCTGACCCAGGCGGGCAAGGAGTTCCGGCTGCAGACAGCCCTTCAGCAGCTGGCCATGCGCTACGATTACATTGTGATCGACAGTCCCCCCAACCTGGGCATTCTCACGGTCAACATTCTGACCGCATCCCACGGCGTGATCATTCCCGCTCTGGCGGATATCTTCAGCCTGCAGGGTGTCGGACAGCTTTACTCCACCATTCAGGCGGTCAAGAACTACTGCAACCCGGGACTGCATATCTACGGTATTCTGCTGGGCCGTCACACCGATCGGTTTATCCTCCACCGCTCTATGAGAGATATGCTGGAGGATACCGCCCGCCAGATCGAGACCCGGGTGTTCAAGGCCTCTATTCGAGACGCCGTTGCGGTCCGCGAGGCGGAGGCGGCACAGCAAAGTATTTTCACCTATGCCCCCAAGAGCAAGCAAGCCAGGGACTATGAGGCCTTTGTGGATGAATTCTTACATATGCGAGGAGCTCGTTGACTGTGAATAAAAAGGATCTGTTCAAGAAAAATAATCCCGCGCTGGACTTTATCAGCGGGATTCAAGAGGACCCGGGGAAGCTTCCCGGCACCGGGCTCCCCGGTATGCCCACTTTGGCAAATGCGCCTCAGGATGCGACATTGTCCGGAATGCCCGGTATGCCCGGTATGCCCGGTATGCCCGGTATGCCTCAGACTCCCGGTATGGCCCAGAATTTCGGCATGCCCGGCATGCCGGATTACGGCGCCGCGGCGCCGGTGGGCGGTATGCCTCCTGTGTGGGGTGCGCCTGTGCAGAGCGCAAGCGCTCCCGTGTACACCCAGCCTGTGCAGGCATCTCCCGCTCCGGTGGTGGCGGCTGCCCAGAAGGGTGCGGCTGCGCCCGTGGAGCGCCGCCGGCTGAGCGAGGACAAGAAGGAGAAGCTGTCCGGGGATGAGAATAAGGACGAGAGCGTGGGACGCATCGTGTCCGTCTCCGGGCTGAAGGTGGAGATCCTTCTTTCCGATAAGGGCATTCGGGACAAGGACATCCTGTTCTGCACCTGCGGAGACCGGAAGTACCGCTTTGAGGTGGCCGGACTGCAGGGCAGCCTCGCGGTCACCGTTCCCTTTGACAATGTGCGCGGTCTGCGCCGGGGGATCAAGGTCTATCTGCAGCCCGGCGGTCTTCAGCTGCCCTACTCCCGGGATATTCTGGGCAAGGTGTTCAGCCCCTACGGCGACACCATTGACGGTACTGTGGTGGAAGACCCCACCAGGCGCAATGTCTACGCCCGCAATCTGAGCATGAGCGAGGTGCAGGTCAACGGAGATATCCTCTGGACCGGCATCAAGGTGCTGGATTTCCTGGCACCCATGCGCCGGGGCTTCAAGATGGGCCTGCTGGGCGGCGCCGGCGTGGGCAAGACCGTTCTGATCAAGGAGCTCATCCACAATGTCTATCAGAGCCTGCGCTCCAACTCCGTGTTCTGCGGCGTCGGTGAGCGTTCCCGTGAGGGCCGCGAGCTGTACGACGAGATGGTGGAGTGCGACCTGATGGATAAG
>JAQXJQ010000030.1 GCA_029009035.1 Oscillospiraceae bacterium
TCGATGGACACCATGCCGAAGACCTGCTTCTTGGCCTCCGCCACGAAGGCGTTGCCGGGACCCACGATCTTATCCACCCCGGGAACGGTTTCGGTCCCATAGGCCAACGCCGCCACAGCCTGGGCGCCGCCCACCTTGAACACCCGCTCCACGCCCGCCACCTTCGCGGCAGCCAGAATGGCGGGGGCGACAGTTCCGTCCTTTCCCGGCGGGGTCACCATCACGATCTGGCCGCAGCCGGCGATCTTGGCGGGGATGCTGTCCATCAGCACGGTAGAGGGATACGCCGCCGTGCCGCCGGGCACATAGAGGCCCACCCGCTCGATGGGGATGACCCGCTGGCCCAGCACCGCGCCGCTGTCCTCGGAGAGGACGAAATTGGTGCGCTTCTGCTGCTCATGAAAGCGCCGGATCTTCCCTGCCGCCGTCTCCAGAATGCGGAGAAATTCCGGCTCCACCTGCTCCATGGCGGCGGCAAATTCCGCCTCCGACACCTCCAGCGAGGACAGCTCCGCGCCGTCAAACTGACGGGTATAGCGCCGAAGCGCCTCGTCCCCTTCCTCACGCACCGTCCGGATGATATCCGCCACAATGCCGGCAACATCCATCTTCGGCTCCGTGCGGGCAAAGATGGTCTTGTTGTCGATCTTTCCGTATTCGTAAATGGTGATCATGCTCTTGCCTCCACCTGCTGCTTTAATTTGCTTCTGATCGCTCCGATCTCACCGCCGCGGAACTGATAGGCCGTGCGGTTGCAGATCAGTCTGGCGCTGATGGGAAGGATGGTCTCAAAGGGCTCCAGATCGTTCTCAAGCAAGGTCTTCCCTGTTTCCACAATGTCCACGATCACATCGGAGAGATCGAGTATGGGAGCCAGTTCGATGGAGCCGTTCAGCTTGATGATGTCGATATCCCTGCCCTGCCTGCGGTAGTGCTCCCCGGCAATGTTGGGGAACTTCGTGGCCACGCGAAGCGTCTTGGAGGGGTCGTCCCGGAAGTTTTTCTTCCCCGCCACCGCCATGCGGCACCTGCCCATACGCAGGTCCAGCAGCTCGAAGATCTCCGGCCGGTATTCCAACAGGATATCCTTGCCCGCCACGCCCAGATCCGCCGCTCCGCGCTCCACATAGATGGCCACATCAGAGGGCTTGACCCAGAAAAAGCACACGCCGGTCTCCCGGTTTTCAAAGATCAGCTTTCTGGTGTCGCTGAGGATCTCCGGGCAGGAATACCCCGCCGCGTCAAACATCTGATATACTTTTTCGCCCAATCTGCCCTTGGGCAGGGCGATCCGGAGCAGATCACTCATGGTCTACCCCTCCCTCTCTCACATACTCCACCCGGCGGCAGGTGAGTTTTTCCGGCCTCTGCGTCTGTACCGACACGGTATTTCCCTCCGCGATGAGCTCTGCGGCACGGCTGCACACCGCCTGCAGATCGTCCTGCCCGTCATAGAGCAGCAGCACATCCACATCATAGTCCGCCGGAGGGATCAGCCGCTCCAGCTGATCCAGATAGACCGCAAAGCCCACCGCGCTGGCCTGCTGCCCCATCTGCTCCATCAGCTGGTCGTATTGCCCGCCCCGGAGCACGCCCGTGGGCACGCCCGCCACATAGCCCTGGAACACGATGCCGTTATAGTAGCGCATATCGCTGACCAGGGAGAAGTCCACCTGCACCGGCACGGGAGACATGGCGCTTACCTGTTCCACCACAGTCCGCAGTTCTCCTATGGCCTCCCGCACCGCGCCTGCGCCGGCCATCTCATCGGCCCGGTCCAGCAGTTCGCGGGAGCTGCCCGCCGCCGTCGCCAGATAGCAAAGCAGCTCTCCGTCCCGCTCCGGCACCTGACGGCGCCGGCAGATCTCTTTCACGCCGTCGCCGTTCTTCTCCTCCACACACCGCAGCAGCTCTTCCCGTTCCTCTCCCAAATCCACCCGCTCCAGCAGCGCGGACAGCACGCCCATGTGGGAAATATTCAGCACACTTTTCTCCGAGACCGCAGAAAGGCTCATGCACGCAAGGGAAACCACTTCACAGATATGATAGGTAGTCAACTGTCCCAGGCACTCCAACCCGGTCTGCATGATCTCCTGAAAGCCGTGGGTCCTGGGGGAAACCCGGTAGACATTTTCATTGTAATAGAGCCGGGAAACTCCGCCCTCGCCGCCGCGGTAGTTTTTGACAATGGACAGGGTCACATCGGGCTTCAGCGCCATCAGCTTCCCGTTCACATCGTTGAAGGTGATCACATGGTCGGACACCAGAAAGTTCTTGTGCCGGCTGTAAAGGTCATACTCCTCAAACTTGCTCATCTTGAAGCAGGAATAGCCGTATCTCCGATAAAGCTCCCGCAGCCGCAGAAGGATCTGCTCCTCACTTTTCAAAATGCTCTGCTCGATCTGCATTCACTCTGCCTCCTCCCCGCCGAGACGCCTGATGGCGGCGGCATAGCCGCCGTTTCCATACTGCAGCGCGCGGTTCACCCTGCCGATGGTGGCAGAGGAAACGCCGGTCTGGGCGTTGATCTCCTGATAGCTGCGCTTCTCCGTCAGCAGCCTGGCCACCTTATAGCGCTGGGAAAAGTCCACGATCTCCTTGATCGTACAGGCGTCACCGAAAAAATCGTAGCACTCATCCAGGTCCCTCAATGAGAGAATAGCCTCAAAAAACGCATCGGTATCCGCATTTCTGTATTGCACAGCGGCATCTCCTTCCTGCTTTATCACTTTATCGTGATAGCATGATACTACGCTAACATTCCATTGTCAAGGCCGCAAGCGCAACAAGGCGCAAAAAAACCGCTCACCTCTCAAAGGAGAGGTGAGCGGTAAAAGGCTCTTGTCAGTCGTTGGTGTAGTTGTCGAAGTAGCCCTGGATGAGGACGATGGGGGTGCCCTTGTCGCCGGAGCCGGAGGTCAGGTCGCACAGGGAGCCGATCAGGTCGGTGAGACGGCGGGGAGTGGTGCCCTCAGAGACCATCTGGCCCACCAGATCGCTGTCCTTCTTCTGGATGGAGGCCTTGATGGCGTCGCGCAGGGCCTCGCCGGACAGGTCGGCAAAGTCGTTGTCGGCCAGATACTTCAGCTTCAGCTCGTTGGGGGTGCCCTCCAGACCGGCGGTGTAGGCGGGAGAGACAACGGGGTCAGCCAGCTCCCAGATCTTGCCCACGGGGTCCTTAAAGGCGCCGTCGCCGTAGACCATGACCTCGATGTTCTTACCGGTGGCCTTGATGAGGCGATCCTGGATCTCCTCCACCAGGCTCTGGCACTCACGGGGGAAGAGCTTCACGGTGTCCTCGGTGGCCTTGTTGGAGCCCAGCAGACCGTACTGCTCGTTGCAGCCGCTGCCGTTCACAGGAGCGGTCATGATCTCGTCCAGGCCGAACACCCGCTCGCCGCCGGCAGCCTTCAGCAGGCGCTTGGTGCGGGCACGGGTGTGGATGTCACAGTGCAGGACATTCTTGGTGTAGCCCAAAATGGCGCGGGGATCGTTGGCGAAGATGACCTCCACCTCAGCGCCGCTCTCGCGGATGAGCTGGGTGTAGTAATCCACATAGTCCACGCCGGTGAAGCGGTGAACGGTGTGGCCGAAGTACTCCCGGTACTGCTCCAGCGTCAGCACATCCTTGTAGGGGTCGATGCCCTTCTCGTCCAGCATGTCCAGGTCGATGAGATGGTTGCCCACCTCGTCGGAGGGATAGGACAGCATCAGGACCACCTTCTTGGCGCCCTTGGCGATGCCGCGCAGGCAGATGGCGAAGCGGTTGCGGCTCAGAATGGGGAAAATGACACCGATGGTCTCGCCGCCCAGCTTGGCGCGGACATCGGCGGCGATGTCATCCACGCCGGCATAGTTGCCCTGGGCACGGGCCACGATGGCCTCGGTCATGGCGACCACATCGCGGTCACGGAGCTGGAACCCCTCCTGCCTGGCAGCCTCCAGAACGGACTCGGTCACGATCGCAGCCAGATCGTCTCCGCTGCGGATAATGGGGGCACGCACGCCCCGGGAAACAGTACCGACCATACGGCTCATATTCAAACACTCCTAAATCTAAATCATTATCATTTGAGTCTGGTATCGTGTAATCGTGTTTGGAATGATGATTACGGTCTATTATAACGCAATCCGCCCCGGTTGTAAAATACTTTTTACGGAAAATCGCAAAAAATGTCCTTCCCCCTCTGCAGCCCGGTCATATATTATGGTTTGTCAAGCCAATATGTCTTGCCTTATATTTCCCAATATGCTATATTGAAATTTGCGGCTGCTCTCATAGCAAAGAAAGGAGAGATATAGCTTGATATTCGGAAAGCACATCAACCGATACTATCTGAAATACGCCGGACCGCTGTTCATCGGCCTCATCGCCCTGATTGCCGTGGACTACATCCAACTTCTCGTTCCCGGCCTGTATCAGATGGTCATCAACGGCGTGAACCATGGCCAGGTGCTAGTCAACGGGCAGATGATGGAGTTCAACATGGACTTCGTGCTGGATCAGATCTGTCTGCCGCTGACCTTCATCATCATTGCCATGGTAGTGGGCCGTTTCCTGTGGCGCATGGGGTTTATCGGCTCCGGCGTAAAGGTGGAGGCCGACCTCCGCAACCGGATGTTTGACCACGCCAAAGACCTCTCACGCCAGTACTACCAGGTCAACAAGGTGGGCAACATCATGAGCCTGTTTACCAACGACCTGGACACCATCTTTGAATGCTACGGCTGGGGCATCATGATGTTCTTTGACGCGGTGTTCATGGGTGTACTGGCCATTTTGAAGATGATGCGTATGAACGTTCTGCTGGCTTGCCTGGCGCTGATCCCAATGGCGCTTCTTCTGGCTGCCGCTACCATCATCGGCAAGTACATGACCATCAAGTGGGACGCCCGTCAGGAGGCCTTTTCCCGCCTGTCCGACTTCTCTCAGGAGAGCTTCTCCGGCATCGCAGTGGTGAAAGCCTTCGTCAAGGAGGGCAAGGAGCTCATCGCCTTCCAGAAGCTCAACCGGGAGAACGAGGAAGCCAACATCGACTTTACCCGCATCTCCGTGCTGCTGCGCATCGTGGTCACCCTCTTTGTGGAGTCGGTCATCTGCGTGATCCTGGGCTATGGCGGCTATTTGGTGTACAAAGGCGAGTTCAACGCCGGTCAGCTGGTGGAGTTCATCGGCTACTTCACCGCCATCGTGTGGCCCATCATGGCCGTCACCGAGCTGATCGACATGACTTCCCGGGGCAAGGCGTCCCTGAAGCGCATCAGCGAGCTGCTGGACGCCGAGCAGGATGTGGTGGACCGTCCCGGTGTGGCCCCCCTGCCCGATGTGAAGGGCGCCATCACCTTCCATCACCTGAACTTCCGCTATCCCGACGGCGAGTTCGACGCCCTGGAGGACATCACCTTCACCATCGAACCCGGCGAGAATGTGGGTCTGGTGGGCAAGACCGGTTCCGGCAAAACCACCCTGGTGGATCTCATCCTGCGCACCTACAATGTGCCCGACGGCACATTGTTCATCGACGGACACGATGTCAACACCGTCTCCATCCACGACGTCCGCTCCGCCTGCGCCTATGTGCCCCAGGACAACTTCCTGTTCAGCGATACCATTGAAAATAATATCGCCTTCGGCGTGGACCAGCACTCCATGGAGGAGATCGTCCGCATGGCGGATCTGGCCGATGTGAACAGCAACATCAAGGAGTTCACCGACGGTTACGCCACCATGATGGGCGAGCGCGGCGTGACCCTCTCCGGCGGGCAGAAGCAGCCCATCTCCATCGCCCGCGCTCTGCTGAAGGATACCCCCATCCTCATTCTGGATGACTCCGTCTCCGCTGTGGACACCCAGACAGAAAAGCACATCCTGGAAAACCTCCACGAGACCCGTGCCGGACGCACCACCATCCTCATCGCCCACCGCATCTCCACCATCGAGCGGATGGACAAGATCGTCTTCATCGACGAGGGCAAACTGGTGGCCGTGGGCACCCACGAGGAACTGTACGCCACCTGCCCCGACTACCGGAAGATGGTGGATATGCAGAAGCTGGAAGAGGAAGGAGGCGGTCTCAATGGGTAACTACTGGCCCCTCCTGTTCGCCGGCGCGCTGGTGGGCGTGTTCACCATCATCTTCCTCATCGCCTATCTGAAGATCTGCAGGGATAAGTCCGCCGCCGGCTTTGAGCGCACCATCCCCGACTCCGAGATCATCCGCCGTCTGGCCAAGTACGCCAAGCCCTATACCAGGACCTTCATCCTGGTGCTGTTCATCATGATCCTCTCCATCTCCTATGAGCTCTCCGCCCCCATCATCGTGGGCAGGATCGAGCGCCTGGTGGTGAACAGGTTTGAGCTGTCCACCCTGCTCTATTATGTGCTGGGCTACGCCGCCATTCTGATCGTCTCTCTGGTCAGCACCTATTTCCAGTCCATCATCCTGCAGAAGACCGGCCAGAAGATCCTCTCCGGTCTTCGTACAGATGTGTTTACCCACATCGAGAGTCTCTCCCATGAGCAGCTCACCCAGATCCCCGTGGGCAAGCTGGTCACCCGCGTGGCCAATGACACCAACGCCATCTCCATGATGTTCACCAACACCCTGGTGCAGATGTTCAAAAACATCTTCATCGTGGTGGGCGTGCTGGTGGCCATGCTGCTGCTCAACTATCAGCTGACCCTGATGGTGCTGTGCTTCGTCCCCTTTGTGGTGCTCTTCACCGTGATCTTCCGCGCCTTCGCCCGCAAGGTCTACCGGGAAAACAAAAACTGCACCACCGACATCAACACCTTCCTGTCCGAGAACCTCTCCGGCATCAAGATCATCCAGATCTTCAACCGGGAGGACCGCAAGATGGAGGAATTTCTGGCCAAGAGCCGTGCCTCCGAGAAGGCCAGAGGCAAGATGGTGCTGGTCAACGGCATCTTCCGTCCCATGGTCTATATGCTGTATATCACCTCGGTGCTGTGCCTGTTCTATCTGGGCGCCAAAGGCCATCTGGACGGCACTACCTTCCTGGGTCAGGCCATTGACGGCAGCATCATCGTCACCTTCTACATGTACCTCTCCCGTTTCTTCGATCCCATTCAGGATCTGGCCGAGCAGTTCAACACCCTCCAGTCCGCCTTTGCCTCTGCGGAGAAGATTTTCTCCGTCATGGATCTGGAGCCCATTGTGGTGGACGAGCCGGACGCCATCGAGCTTACCGAGATCCGCGGCGAGATCGAGTTCAAAGATGTGTGGTTCTCCTACAAGCCCGGTGAATGGGTGCTGAAGGGCGTGTCCTTCCACATCAAGCCCTCCCAGACTGTGGCCTTTGTGGGCCCCACCGGCTCCGGCAAGACCACCATTCTCTCCCTGATCTGCCGCAACTATGACATTCAGCAGGGTCAGATCCTCATCGACGGCATAGACATCCGGAAAATCAAGATCTCCTCCCTCCGCCGTCACTTCGGTCAGATGCTTCAGGATGTGTTCCTGTTTGCAGGCACCATCCGCAGCAACATCGTCCTCCGGGATGAGTCCTTTACCGATGAGGAGATCATGAAGGTATGCCGCTATGTGAACGCCGATCACTTCATCAACCGTTT
>JAQXJQ010000031.1 GCA_029009035.1 Oscillospiraceae bacterium
GTTGCCGGTAGCGGCACGGCCGCCGCGCCAATCCTTCAGAGAGGGACCGTCAACGGTCTTCTGAGTGGCGGTGACGGAGTGCACGGTGGTCATCAGGCCGTCCTTGATGCCGAAGTTGTCGTTCAGCACCTTGGCGATGGGGGCCAGGCAGTTGGTGGTGCAGGAAGCGTTGGAAACGAAGGTCATGTCGGGGGTGTAAGCGTCCAGGTTGACGCCGCAGACGAACATGGGGGTGTCGTCCTTGGAGGGGGCGGACATGATGACCTTCTTGGCGCCGGCGTCGATGTGAGCCTGAGCCTTCTCCTTGGTCAGGAACAGGCCGGTGGACTCGACGACATACTCAGCACCCAGAGTGCCCCAGGGGATATCGGCAGGGTTCTTGCAGGCGTAGACAGGGATCTCCTTGCCGTTGACCACGATGGCGGTCTCGGTGGAGGAAACCTCGCCCTCAAACTTGCCGTGCATGGTGTCATACTTCAGCATGTAGGCCAGGTAATCGGCGGGGCACAGGTCATTGATGCCCACGATCTCGATCTCGGGGTGATTGACGCTGGCGCGGAAGACCATACGGCCGATGCGGCCAAAACCGTTGATACCAACTTTGATGCTCATTGGAATCTCTCCTTGTTCATTTTATTTGCAATCACGCGGATATATTATACTCAAACTGCACAGAAAAGGGAAGTGATTTGCGAAAAGATTTTAACCCTTTTTTCCCGTCAGATTGACCAAAAATCCGTTGTCCCGACTGGAAAAAACGCCATGGGTGTGTTATGATGAACTGAATTCAAACGGGAAGGGATCTCCATGAAAGATAAATTGACAAACCTGTGGGCAAACGCGTGGCCCACCCTTCGGATGCTCCTGTTCTGGACCGCCATGGCGGGGGTCATCGGCCTGGTCTGCGGTGGGGCGGGCGGGGCCTTTTCCCACGCCCTGGCCGGGGTCACCGGCCTGCGGGAGCGGTATCCCTGGCTTGTGTACCTCATGCCTGCGGCCGGATTGGTGATCGTGTTCTGCTACAGCGCCTGCGGCATGGAAAACGACAGCGGCACCAACCAGATCATTGCCAGCGTCCGCAGCGGGAAGCGGCCGCCCCTGCGCCTGGCCGCCCTCATCTTCCTGGGCACCGCTCTCACCCATCTCACCGGCGGTTCCGCCGGACGGGAGGGCGCCGCGCTGCAGATCGGCGGCAGCCTGGCCTCCGGCGTGGGCAGACTCTTCCGCTTCGGGGAGCGGTCCATGAACCTGGCGGTGATGTGCGGCATGAGCGGCCTGTTTTCCGCCCTCTTCGGCACCCCTCTCGCGGCCGCTGTGTTCAGCCTTGAGGTGGTGAGCATCGGTATTTTTCACTATTCCGCCCTGTTCCCCTGCCTGATGTCCGCCTATACGGCGGCGGGGGTGGCGCGGCTCATGGGGGTGGCCCCCGAGGGGTACACCCTGCTGGGTCTGCCGGAGCTGGGCCTGCTGCCCATGGTGAAGACCGGGGTGCTGGCTCTGCTGTGCGGATTGCTGGCCATCTTGTTCTGCGTGGTCATCCACGAGGCGGGGCACCTCTATCAAAAGCTGCTGCCCAACCGGTATGTCCGGGTGGCGGTGGGAGGCGCGGTCATCGTGGCGCTCACCCTTTTGCTGGGCACCCGGGACTACAACGGCGCGGGCGCGCCCATCATCGAGCGGGCGCTGGAGGGCCACGCGGTGCCCTGGGCCTTTGCGGCAAAGCTGCTCTTTACCGCCCTGACCCTGGGTGCGGGCTTCCGTGGGGGAGAGATCGTCCCCGCCTTCTTTACCGGTGCCACCTTCGGCTGCGTGGTCGCTCCCCTGCTGGGGCTTGACCCCGCCTTCGGCGCGGCCATCGGCATGATCGCCCTGTTCTGCGGCGTGGTGAACTGCCCCATCGCCAGCATCCTCATCAGTGTGGAGCTGTTCGGGGGAGAGGGACTGCTGTTCTTTGCCATGGCCTGCGGGGTGAGCTTCCTGCTCAGCGGGAAATTTTCCCTGTACAGCGCCCAGAAGATCGTCTATTCCAAGCTGGAGCCCCGGTTCATCAACGAAAACGCAAAATAAGCAGCGCCCGTTGCAGAATGATCACTCTGCAGCGGGCTTTTGCGTTGATGCGGCAATCATTGTGGGGTGCAGCCGCCTTGCCTCTCCCTATGGGAGAGGTGTCAAAAATCTTTGATTTTTGACGGAGAGGGTA
>JAQXJQ010000032.1 GCA_029009035.1 Oscillospiraceae bacterium
TGGTCCTCGGGGACGATGTCCACATCCTCGGGACGGATGACCACATCCACGGCCTCATCCTTCTCGAAGCCGCTGTCCAGACAGGCGAAGCGGCGGTTGAAGATCTCCACCACGCCGTCGGAACGCATGATGCCGTCGATAATATTGGACTCACCGATGAAGTCGGCCACAAAGGCGTTCTTGGGCTCGTTGTAGATGTCCTCGGGGGTGCCGATCTGCTGGATGCGTCCGCCGTCCATGACCACCACGGTGTCGGACATGGCCAGGGCCTCCTCCTGGTCGTGGGTGACATAGATGAAGGTGATGCCCATGGCCTGCTGGATGCGCTTCAGCTCGTTCTGCATATCCTTGCGCAGCTTCAGATCCAGGGCGCCCAGAGGCTCGTCCAGCAGCAGGACCTTGGGACGGTTGACCAGAGCGCGGGCAATGGCCACACGCTGCTGCTGGCCGCCGGAGAGCTGGCTGATGGAGCGCTTCTCAAAGCCCTTGAGGTTCACGACCTCCAGCATCTCCAGCACCCGCTCCTGAATTTCCTTTTCCTTGATCTTGACCTTCTTGCCGTTTTCGTCGGTCTTGGGGATGCGCAGACCGAAGGCCACGTTTTCGTAGACGTTCAGGTGGGGGAACAGCGCGTATTTCTGGAATACGGTGTTCACCGCCCGCCTGTGGGGCGGAATATCATTAATCCTCACACCGTCAAAGAGAACGTCGCCGGATGTGGGAGACAGAAACCCTCCGATGATACGGAGCGTGGTTGTCTTGCCGCACCCGCTGGGTCCCAGCAGTGTGAGGAATTCTTTATCATTGATATACAGATTGATGTGATCAAGAATCACGTCATCGTCATAAGACATGACGCAGTCCTTCAGACGGATCAGTTCCTTGGCCATAACCCGGTCCCTCTTTTCTATCTATTTTGGAAAAATGTCAGCTCCCTCGATTTATTCACCCGGGAAGACCGCGCCGATACATTCAGCCCACGGCTCCCACTTCGGGTTTTCACGGATAGCAAGGTACATAATAGTATTTATGCCCCCCGTTGTCAATGGATTTTTCCCGAAACGGCGGGGATTTTTACGCCTTATTTCCCGGGACGATACCGGGGAAATATTCCTGCACAAAATCAATATCGGAAACGGTCCATTCCATGCCGTTGAGATGAGCCAGACACCCGGCGTCGGTGGTGAATTCAAAGCGCAGCTTGTAGGAATAAAGGGCCTGTCCGCTGCGGCCGTACTGCCTGTTGTCCCGCTCACGGCCATACTTGCCGTCGCCCAGCAGGGGGTGCCCGGCGGCGGCGAACTGAGCGCGGATCTGATGGGTGCGCCCGGTGATGAGGTCGCACTCCACCAGGGAGAGGCCGTTGCGGACTTCAATGGTATTATATAAGGTAAGGGCGGTCTTTCCGCCGGGGATGGGATGGTCGAAGACCTTGACCTGGGCTTTGTCCTCGTCTTTGAGGATAAAACCCTTCAGCTCGCCCTTGCGGGGCTTCATTTCGCCCTTGATGACGCAGAGATAGAGCTTGGTCAGTTCCCGGTCCTTGATCTTCTGGTTCATGATGCGCAGGGTCTCGGCGTTCTTCGCGGCGATGACGATGCCGCCGGTGTTGCGGTCGATGCGGTTGCACAGGGCGGGGGCGAAGGAGTTCTCCCAGTAGGGGGACCACTCCTTCTTCTGATAGAGGTAGGCCTGGATGTGGGTGATGAGGGTGTTGACCCGTTCGTTGTCGTCGGGGTGCACCACCATGCCGGGACGCTTGTTGAGCAGCATGAGGTTCTCGTCCTCGTAGACGATGTCCAGCTGGGGCTTGAACACGGAAAGAAAGGCGTTTTCACGATTGGGGGTTTCAAAAAACTCATCGTTGATGTATAATTGGAGCACATCCCCCACATTGAGCCGCACATCCCGCTTGGAGCCTTTGCCGTTGACCTTTACCCGCTTGAGGCGGATGTACTTCTGGGCAAGGGGCGCGGGGAGCAGGGGGAGGGTCTTGGCCAGCCAGCGATCCAAACGCTGCCCGGCGTCGTTCTTTCCGATGATGAATTCTTTCATAACAGGCCCTCCCGAGGATGAGTTCACAACAATAATAGTATACCACAGAAATTTCCGCAAAAAAAGAGTCTAAAATGAAAGAAAGTATTTGACAACAGAGGTATATTTGGATATAATACCATCTGTGCCATTATGCGAGAGGTGTACTGATGAAACTGGATTTGAAGCAGATCGCCCGTGAGCCGGGTTCCGTTTTACCCTTCAGCTACGATCTGGATATGACCGGACTGGAAGTAAACGGTTGTCGGCCGGTGACCAAACCTGTCCGTGTGGAAGGTCGGGTGCGGAATATGGCCGGCGCCATGCTTTTGAATGCGGTAATGGGCACCACCCTGTCGCTGAACTGTGACCGCTGCAACAAGCCCTTCACCCGGGAAAAGACCGTGGAGTATGAAACCCTCCTGGCCGCCGAGCTGGAGGACGAGGAGAACGATGATATCGTCCTTCTGGACCGTGATGGGCAGTTGGATCTGGACGAGCTGTTGGGTGATGTATTCATCCTCGAATTGGACACAAAGAATCTCTGTTCCGAGGACTGCAAAGGGCTTTGTGCCGGATGCGGTGCCGATTTGAACGAGGAGCCCTGCCGCTGCAAGCGGGAGGTAGACCCCCGCCTTGCCAAGCTGGCCCAGCTCCTGGAGCGGGATCACTGACAAGTATTTAACTATCATGTCCATAGGAGGTGTCAAAGATGGCCGTCCCTAAGAGTAAGGTTTCCAAGCAGCGTAGAAATAAGCGCCGCAGCTCCGTGTGGAAGCTGGAGAATCCCAGCGTCAACACCTGCCCCAAGTGTGGTGCTGCCCGCCTGCCCCATCGTGTTTGCAGCAAGTGCATGAACTACGATGGTCACGAGGTCGTTGCCAGCAAGTAATTGCTGCACAAAAGCTGCCGCGAACTGCGGCAGCTTTTTCTTTTGTGTGCCGTGATATTATTTGCAGGAATTTTACAGAAATGCCTACCACTTTTTCCTGATTTCTGTTATAATATCTTTCAATCTCATTTTACGGAGGTAGCATCATGTCCAAGCCCTTAGTGGCCATTGTCGGCCGCCCGAATGTGGGCAAGTCCATGCTCTTCAATAAGCTCACCGGGCAGCGCCTGTCCATCGTGGAGGATACCCCCGGCGTCACCCGCGACCGGCTCTATGCCCAGGCGGAATGGCGCAGCCGTACCTTCGACCTGGTGGATACCGGCGGTATCGAGCCCAGCACCGACAACCAGATCCTGACCTTCATGCGGGAGCAGGCGGAGATCGCCATTTCCACCGCGGATGTCATCATCTTTGTCTGCGACATCAAGACCGGCATGACCGCCGCCGACCAGGAAGTGGCCGGTATGCTCCAGCGCTCCAAGAAGCCCGTGGTGCTGGCGGTGAACAAGATGGACGCCACGGGCCACACCAACCCCGATATCTATGAGTTCTATAATCTGGGCCTGGGCGATCCCTATCCCGTCTCCGCTGTCCACGGCCACGGCACCGGCGATCTGCTGGACGCCTGCTTTGAGCACTTCCCCCCCGAGGAGGAGGAAGAGGAGGAGGACGATGTGGTCAAGGTGGCCATCATCGGTAAGCCCAATGTGGGCAAGTCCTCTCTGACCAACCGGATCTTGGGTGAGGAGCGGGTCATCGTCTCCGATGTGGCCGGTACCACCCGGGACGCGGTGGACAGCTACTTTGAAAACGAGACGGGCAAATATCTCATCATCGACACTGCCGGTATGCGCAAGAAGTCCAAGGTGGATGACCGGGTGGAGAAGTTTTCCGTGCTGCGTGCCACCATGGCCATCGAGCGCAGCGACGTCTGCCTCATCCTCATCGACGCCAACGAAGGGGTCACCGAGCAGGACACCAAGGTGGCCGGTCTGGCCCATGAGGCGGGAAAGGCCTGCATCATCGTGGTGAACAAGTGGGACGCGGTGGAGAAGGACGATAAGACCATGAAGCGCATGGAGGAGGATATCCGCCGTGATCTGGCCTATATGACCTACGCGCCCATCGTGTTTATCTCCGCCCTGACCGGACAGCGGGTGACCAAGCTCTTCGATGTGATCCAGGCTGTGGTCAATCAGGCCGCCATGCGCATCCCCACCGGTGTGCTCAACTCCGTTCTGGCCGACGCCACTACCCGCGTCCAGCCTCCCACGGACAAGGGGCGCCGTCTGAAGATCTACTATATGACGCAGGTGGGCGTGAAGCCCCCGCACTTTGTCATCTTCTGCAACGACGCCCGGCTGTTCCACTTCTCTTACCAGCGCTATATCGAGAACCAGATCAGAAGCACCTTCGGTCTGGTGGGTACGCCGGTACAGATCACCGTCCGCCAGAAGGGCGACAAGGAGGAGTAAACCATGTTGGACATATTGCGGCAGCAGTTCGCGCTTACGCCCGGATGGGTGCTGGTGGCCATCATCGGGACCGGTCTGGCGGCCTATTTTCTGGGGTGCTGCAACGGTGCGGTGATGATCTCTCGCTTTGTGCTGAAGGATGATGTTCGTCAGCATGGCAGCGGCAACGGCGGCCTCACCAATTTCTGCCGTGTGCACGGCGGCGCCCTCAGCGTGTTCGTCATTTTGATTGATGTGCTGAAAACGGTGGTCAGCCTGCTGCTGGCGGCCTATGTGTTCCGCTGCATCAGCCCCGAGCTGGTGCCTTTGGCCAAGTACTGGGCCGGCTTGTGCTGCTCTCTGGGCCACGGATTTCCCTGCACCTTCCGCTTCAAGGGCGGAAAGGGTGTGCTGTCCGGCGGCGTCATTGCCATCATGATCGACTGGCGTCTGGCCCTGCTGGTGTGGGGTGCCTTCGTCATCCTGGCCGTCACCACCAGATATGTGTCTCTGGGCTCCATCGCCGCGGGCGCGCTGTTCCCTGTGGGCACCGTCTTTTTGTACCGTGATCCGCTGATCATTGTTCTGTCCATTCTGGTGGGCGGTATGCTGGTGGTCAAGCACCATGCCAATATTCGCCGCCTGATCAGCGGGACGGAGTCCAAGTTCAAGATGAAGGGCACGAAGAAAACCGGGGAGTCTGCCGGACAGACGGAGGAAAAACAGTGAAAACAGCAGTGATCGGAAGCGGCGCCTGGGGCACGGCCCTGGCAATGGTGCTGCTGGGAAACGGACATCAGGTCTCCCTGTGGAGCTACAGCCGGCAGGAGAGCGATACGCTGAAGCAGAAGCGTGAAAACCCCATGCTCCCCGGTGTTCCCCTGCCCGAGGAGTTGGAGCTGACGACGGATATCAACTGTGTCAAGGGCTGTAAAGCTATTGTGCTTGCCACACCGTCCTTTGCCGTGCGCACCACTGCCCGGCAGGTGGGGGCTGCGGTGGAGCCGGGCACGGTCATCGTGCTGGTGTCCAAGGGCATCGAGAAGGACAGTTCTCTGCTGCTCCATCAGGTGGTGGAGCAGGAGGTGGGGGAGAAATGCCCCGTGGTGGTGCTGTCCGGCCCCTCCCATGCCGAGGAAGTGGGGCGGGGGATACCGACCGGCGTGGTGGTGGCCAGTGAGGACCGCTTCGCCGCCGAACTGGTTCAGGACCTGTTTATGAACCGGCGGTTCCGCATCTACACCTCCTCCGATATTCTGGGTGTAGAGATCGGCGCGGCCATGAAGAATGTCATCGCCCTGTGCGCCGGCTGCTGCGTGGGTATGGGCTACGGCGACAACACCAAGGCCATGCTCATGACCCGAGGTCTCACCGAGATCGCCCGGCTGGGGGTGGCGCTGGGTGCCCGGAAGGAGACCTTCGCCGGTCTGGCCGGCGTGGGCGACCTGATCGTCACCTGCACCTCCATGCACTCCCGCAACTGCCGTGCAGGCATCCTGCTGGGCAAGGGCAAGACCATGGAGGAGATCATGGCGGAGATGGGCGGCTCTGTGGTGGAGGGCTACTATGCCGCCGCCAGCGCCAAGGCTCTGGCCGACAAGGCCGGGGTGGAGATGCCCATTACCACCGGCGCCTACGAGGTGCTGTATGAGGGGAAGGACCCCCATCTGGTGCTGGCCCAGCTGATGAACCGGGAAAAGCGCCAGGAGCTGGAGACTGAGGAGTCCTGGATCTGACAGAAAAGCGGCAAGGCGCGGGATTATTTTCCCGCGCCTTGTGTGATGTTGGAAAGAAAGAAAACGCCCTGTACCGTTTGGTACAGGGCGTTTTAATTGCCGAAACAATTACACAGCACGGGTGACCTTGCCGGAACGGAGGCAGCGGGTGCACACATAGACGTGCTTGGGAGCACCGTCAACCACAGCCTTCACGCGCTTGACGTTGGGCTTCCAGGGACGGTTGGAGCGGCGGTGGGAGTGGGAAACCTGGATACCGAAGTTCACGCCCTTGCCACAGAACTCACATTTGGCCATATCTACAAACCTCCTCGCTGGTTAAAATTGTATTTCTACACTAACTATGCTATCTTAACAGAAAGAGACAAGAAAATCAAGAGCGAATTTAAAATAAACAAGAATATTTTCACCTATTCATT
>JAQXJQ010000033.1 GCA_029009035.1 Oscillospiraceae bacterium
CCAGACCATGCCCGCCAAGGCCTATATGTACGCTCTGCCCTACGAGTACTATGAGAACGACAAGGTTCGCCGCTACGGCTTCCACGGCACCTCCCACAAGTATGTGGCCGGCCGCGCCGCCGCCATGCTGGGCAAGAAGCCTGAGGAGCTGAAGCTCATCTCCTGCCACCTGGGCAACGGCTCCTCCGTCACCGCCGTGGACGGCGGCAAGAGCGTGGACACCTCCATGGGCTTTACCCCCCTGGCCGGTCTCCCCATGGGCACCCGCTCCGGCGATCTGGACGCCGGCATTATGGAGTACCTGATGGGCAAGTACGGCTATGACATCAAGGAAATGGTCAGCATTCTGAACAAGAAGTCCGGCGTGCAGGGCGTTTCCGGCGTGTCCTCCGACTTCCGTGACTTGGAGAACGCCCACAAGGAGGGCAATGAGCGTGCCGGTCTGGCTGTGGATATGTTCAACTACGGCGTGAAGAAGCTCATCGGTGCTTACGCTGCCGCCATGGGCGGTGTGGACGCCGTCATCTTCACCGCCGGCGTGGGCGAGAACTCCGCTTCCCAGCGTCTGGCCATCGCCTCCGGCCTGGAGTTCATGGGCATCAAGATGGACGCCGAGGCCAACAACGTCCGCGGCAAGGAGACCGTCATCTCCGCCGCCGACTCCAAGGTCAAGGTCCTGCTCATCCCCACCAACGAGGAGCTGATGATCGCTCTGGACACCGCCGCTCTGGTGTGATCTGAGTTCTTCTTATATTGCAAGAGTTACCGGCAGCGGAGGGGTTTCCCCTCCGCTGCTTTGCGTCATCAGCTCCTCGTGGGGCCCCACAGCGTGGGGCGGCGCTTGCGCCGTACAAGCGTTTTGCCGTTAGGCAAAACCTTGGCGCCAAGGCGAATTCACTTCGCCTGCGCATACAAATCCCTTTGGGGTCCCCGTCGGGCCTGCCCGATGGGGTGCTGATGATCGCTCTGGACACCGCCGCTCTGGTGTAATCCATTCAACCGAAAAAGGTTTTGCCTTTTCCGATTGAGATTTTTCAGCCCGCTTCGTCGCACTCACTTCGTTCGCACGCTTGCGGTCTGAGCGGTGTTTTCTCTGATGCACATGTCATCAGAGAAAACTGATCTCACTTTATTTTACCGCTTTGCGGTGAAACTCTGCAAGGCTTTTAACAGCGGTCACTTCGGTGACCGCTGTTCTTTGTTCTCCTATCTTGCATATTAACTTGCATAATCAACCCTAATTCATCCCGTATTTTGACATATTTCCATCATTTCTGCAAGTTTGTAAATTTACTGTTGCAAAACGCTTTAGCGCGTTGTATAATGCACTCAAGTTTTCCAAGGCGTCAACACAGCCGGCGCTTTTCAGAGAAAGGATGGATATAAATATGTCTTTGAAGAATGCATATCTGCTCTCCGTGCTGGACGGTTTGAAGCAGCGCAACGCCCATGAGCCCGAGTTCCTGCAGGCCGTTGAGGAGGTCCTGGAGTCCCTGGAGCCCGTGGTGGAGGCCGATCCCCGCTATGAGCAGCAGAACATCATCGGCCGCATCGTGGAGCCCGAGCGCATCGTGATGTTCCGTGTGCCCTGGGTGGATGACAGCGGCAAGGTCCAGGTCAACCGCGGCTACCGCGTGCAGTTCAACTCCGCCATCGGCCCCTACAAGGGCGGTCTGCGTCTGCACCCCACCGTCAACCTGTCTGTCATCAAGTTCCTGGGCTTCGAGCAGATCTTCAAAAACTCCCTCACCACCCTGCCTATGGGCGGCGGCAAGGGCGGTTCCGACTTCGATCCCAAGGGCAAGAGCGACGGCGAGGTCATGCGCTTCTGCCAGTCCTTCATGAATGAGCTGTTCCGCCACATCGGCCCCGACACCGATGTGCCCGCCGGCGACATCGGCGTGGGCGCCCGCGAGATCGGCTACCTCTTCGGCCAGTACAAAAAGCTGCGCAACGAGTGGAGCGGCGTGCTCACCGGCAAGAGCCTGAGCTACGGCGGTTCTCTGGCCCGCACCCAGGCCACCGGCTTCGGCCTGTGCTACTTCGCCGACGCCCAGATGCGGGACAACGGCACCTCCTTCCGGGGTAAGCGCGTGGTGGTCTCCGGCTCCGGCAATGTGGCCATCTACGCCAACCAGAAGGCCACCGAGCTGGGCGGCAAGGTGATCGCCATGTCCGACTCCAACGGCTACATCGTGGACGAGAACGGCATTGACTACAAGGTCATCCAGGAGATCAAGGAGGTCAAGCGTGAGCGCATCAAGACCTATCTGAACTATGTCCCCACCGCCAAGTATGTGGAGGGCTGCTCCGGCATCTGGACCGTTCCCTGTGACATCGCCCTCCCCTGCGCCACCCAGAACGAGATCAACGAGCAGTCCGCCAAGGCTCTCATCGCCAACGGCTGCCAGGGTGTGTTCGAGGGCGCCAATATGCCCAGCACCCCCGAGGCCATTGCCGCCATCAAGGGCGCCGGCCTCATGTTCTCCCCCGCCAAGGCCTCCAACGCCGGCGGCGTGGCCACCTCCGGTCTGGAGATGAGCCAGAACTCCGAGCGCCTGAGCTGGAGCTTCGAGGAAGTGGACGCCAAGCTGAAGGGCATCATGGAGGG
>JAQXJQ010000034.1 GCA_029009035.1 Oscillospiraceae bacterium
ACAATATCGGAACCATTTTTTCGCAGCCTGCCTACATAGGAAGCATTCAGAGCAAGGTGTCGGGCAGCGGAAACGCAAGAGCCAGTCAGTCCGCCGCCATCACGCTGACACAAAGCGGCACGGTGGAGGAAGTGTTTGTCACCTCCGGGCAGACGGTCATGGCCGGCGAACCCCTCTATACCATATTCAGTCAGCCCGCCCGGGATGCGGTCGCTGCGGCGCAGGAACAGATCGACCGTCTGTCTGAGGAGCTGGGTGACCTAATGGAAGAGGCGGGAAACCTGACTGTCCGGGCCCCCTTTGCCGGAAAACTCATTGAGGTTCAGAATTTCAGCGTTGACCAGCAGGTATCCCGCGGAACCCCGGTAGCCAATCTGGTTAACGACAAGCAGCTGAAGCTTTCCCTCTACTTCAGCTATGCTTATGAGAACGACATCGAAGTGGGACAGAGCGTGGAGGTATCCATCCCCGCCGTGATGCGCAGCTTTACCGGACGGGTGGAGCGCATCAATAAGGTGAGCTTTATCTCTCCCGAGGGCGGCGTCCACTTTGAGGTGGTGGTGGTCTTTGATAACCCCGGGACACTTACCGCGGACATGAAGGCCTCTGCCGTGCTGACGGACGCGGAGGGGATGAGCATTTACCCCTACTCCGACGGCAAGACGGAGTACTATGAGATCCGTGCCATTACCGCCAAGGCCGCCGGTCCCGTGACCGGGGTGGGGACTCTGCTGAACTATGCCAATGTATCTGAGGGCGACGCGCTGCTCTATCTGGGCTCCGAAACTATAGACGACCAGATCCGGGCCAAGCGCGCTGAGATGGAAGAGGCCCAGGAAAAACTGGGCGAGGCGGTCAAGGCCCTGAATGACTTCAGTGCCGTGGCGCCCATTGACGGCACCATCACCTCCTGCACCCTCAGTGAAGGGGCGGAGGTCAAGGGCGGCGATACCGTCATCATTATCTCCAACACGACCAATATGCTGGTGAACATCACGGTAGATGACCGGAACATTTCCTTTGTCAAACCGGGCAATACCGTGGAGCTGGACTGGAACGGAAACTCCTATATGGGCACCGTCACCGCCATTGATATGGGCGGCGCTCAGGCGGGACAGGGCATGACCAATTATCCCGTCACCCTCTCGGTGGAGAACTGGGACGGCTCCCTGATGGACGGCGCCTGGCTCCAGTATTCCTTTGTCACCAGCCAGTCCCAGGATTGCGTGCTGGTGCCCACCAGCTCGGTGCAGTATTTCAGCGACCGGGACGGAAACCGGCAGAGCGTGGTGTTTGTCATGCGCGACGTCCGGCCTGACGATGTGCCCGAGCTGGATCTGCCCATGGTGGAGCCCGGTCAGACCCGCCGCTTCCCCACCGAAGAGGACGGTTACTATCCGGTCATCGTGACCACGGGCATCTCCGATACCCAGGTGGTGGAGATCACCTCCGGCGTGGAGGCCGGCGACGAGGTGTTCGTCAACTACATGGTCACCGATTCCGGCGGCAGCTGGTAAGAGGTGCCGCCATGCTCATAGACATTCAAAATATTTACAAGATATATCATGAAGGGCTGGAGAGCGAGGTCCGGGCGCTGGACGGAGTTTCCCTTCAGATCGACCGGGGGGAGTTCGTAGCCATCGTGGGACAGTCCGGCTCCGGCAAGTCCACCCTCATGAATGTGCTGGGCTGCCTGGATATTCCTACCTACGGAGAGTACTATCTGGACGGGACCGATGTGACTGCTCTGACCGACAAGGAGTTAGCCCGCATCCGGAACCGGGAGATCGGCTTTATCTTTCAGGGCTACAATCTGATTCAGGAACTGGATGCTCTGGAGAATGTGACGCTGCCCCTGATCTACCGGGGGGTGTCTGTCTTCGACCGGGAGGACATGGCCATGGAGGCTCTGGAGCGGGTGGGCATGGCTGACCGCGCCCACCACCGGCCCGGTGAGATGTCCGGCGGCCAGCAGCAGCGGGTGGCCATCGCCCGTGCCATCGCCACCCATCCGCCCATCATCATGGCCGATGAGCCCACCGGCGCGCTGGATTCCAGGACCGGCCGTCATGTACTGGAGATCCTCCGGGAGCTGTACCGGGGAGGAACCACCGTGCTGCTCATCACCCACGATGACTCCATCGCCGCCACCGCAAAGCGGGTGGTGCGCCTGTCCGACGGCAAAGTGGTGGCAGATCACCCTCAGGAGGTGGACTGGAAATGAATTTGTGGCAGGCATTCAAAATGGCCTTCAAATCCATTGCGATGAAAAAGACCCGGTCCTTCCTCACCATGCTGGGCATCATCATCGGCGTGGCCAGCGTGGTCATCATGGTGTCCGTGGTTCAGGGTCAGAACAAAAAGAGCATGGAGTACTTTGAAAAGATGGGCGACAATAAGATCAACGTCAATGCGTACTCCTACTATGACAACAACAACGAGACATCCCAGAAGCTGTATGACTACTGCCTGTCCATGAGCGACTTGATCCTGGGCATCACCCCGGATGTGGAGGTCGGCCAGAAAATGACCATCCAATACGGGGCAAAGACGCTGGCGGTCAATGACTGGAACGGCGGCAACATGGACTGGGAGAAAATGATGCACGTGAAGCTGGGCTCCGACCAATACGGGGTGTGCAACAACTATACCCTGGCCGGAGGCAGGGAGATCTCCTATCTGGACATCGAAAAGACCAACGCCGTGTGCGTGTTGGGGTCCGGAGCCAAGGACGCCCTCTTCGGCTTTACCGATCCGGTGGGGGAGAGCATCACCATCAACGGACAGCCTTTCCTGGTGGTGGGCTGGTACAACTCCATGGACATTCAGTATTGGCCGGAGATGGATAATCTCATCGTGCTGCCCTACACCTTCAACCGCACCATGAACGGGAACTCCAGCATCGGAAATTATGCGGTAAAGGCGAAGAACGCGGCCGCCACCGTGGAGGCCATGACCAGACTGGACGCCTTTCTGGCCGGAATGTTCCCCAAGAACGAGCAGGGCTGGTCGGAGACCGGCAGCTATTATGTGCAGAGCAATAACAGCTATGCCGATGATATCCAGAGCCAGAGCCTGATGCAGTCCCTGGTACTGGGTGCCATCGCCGGCATCTCCCTGCTGGTGGGCGGCATCGGCATCATGAATATCATGCTGGTGACCGTGACGGAGCGCACCCGTGAGATCGGCATCCGCAAGGCCATCGGCGCCGAGCGCAAAAGCATCATCACCCAGTTTCTCATTGAGGCAGCGGTGATCTGCAGCGTGGGCGGCGTGCTGGGGATCGGCCTGGGCGCGGTGGGAACGCTGGTGGCGGGAAAGCTGCTGCTGGGTGAGACCATGCTGCTGCCCGGCGTTACCATTACCCTTGGTGCGTTCCTGTTTTCGGTGATTTTGGGCATCATCTTCGGTATGTATCCCGCGATCAAAGCCTCCGGGCTCCAGCCGGTGGCGGCGCTGCGGGCAGATTAAGGGAGGAAGTTCCAATGAGATTAAAAAGACTGATCGCATCGCTGCTGTTGGCGGCCTCGGTACTGGCGCTGACCGCGCCGGCTTTCGGAGCCTCTTCTTTCAGCGATGTGCATGACGACGCCACGGCCATGAACGCGGATGTGCTGCGCCTCATGGGTGTGGTCAAGGGCGCCGGAGACAACTGCTATCTGCCCGACGAGAACCTGACAAGGGCCGCGTTCTGCGCCATGGCGATCCGCGTCATGGGCCGGGAGGCTGAGGCGGACGGTTATAAGAACCGCACCATTTTCAGCGACGTGACCGCACGCCACTGGGGCAGAGGATATGTGAACCTGGCGGCCTCCATCTCTGTGGGAGAAGGGGGGACCCGTCTGATCACCGGCGTGGGGGACGGCCGCTTCCTCCCCGATGTGCCCATCTCCTATGCCGAGGCCGTCACCATCCTCTGCCGGATGCTGGGCTATGGCGATGATAAGGCGGGGGGCGTCTGGCCCGACGGTTATGTGAAGCTGGCCGGCAGCCTGGGCCTGAACCGGGGCCTGTCCGTACCGGCTCCCGGAAGCCCCATTACCCGTGCCCAGGCGGCACAGCTTTTTGTCAACCTGCTGAACACCAAGACCTCCGCCGGACAGAAGTATTACGCCGGCCTTGGAAATGTGACGGAGGATGTTCTGCTTCTGGCCGTCAACGTGAAGGACGGCATCGGCCATACCAACGGGATCCGCACCTCCCGGGGAACCTACATCCCCGCCACGGGGGTGGAGGCTCCCGCCGGACTGGTGGGCTGCCGGGGCGCCATGGTGCTCAACAACCGGGATGAGATCGTGGCGTTTGTGCCCGACGGAAGCAGCGCTGTGACGGTGACTCTGGACGCAGACGCCCAGGCATCCTATCTGCGGGGAACCAACGGCGTGCGCTATTCCGTGCCTGCGGCTACGCCGGTCTTCCGTGAAGGCAGCGATGATACCGCCGTTACCTATGCCGAGGTGTGGATGGAGCTGGGTTCCGGTGACCGGGTGACCCTGTATCTGGACGGCAGCCGGATCGTCGGGATGTACTGCTCCGCGGGAACTGCCGCCTCCGCAGAGGCCTTTGTGGTGAGCGGAACTGTGACCTCCACCAGTCTGCTCCATCTGACCGGCGGCGCGGAAGGGTACACGGTGCTGAAAAACGGGGATGCCGTTCGCCTGTCTGATCTGAAGATCAACGATGTGGTCACTTACGACGCTGTGTCCAACACGCTGCTGGTCAGCGATCTGCGCCTCAACTGTGTGTATGAACAGGTCGACCCCAACCCCACCTCTCCCAGGACCATCAAGGTGCTGGGCCACGACTTTGAGGTGCTGGACAGCGCACTGGACAGCATCGGCAAGTTCAAACTCGGACAGAGCGTAACGCTGCTGCTGACGGTGGACGGCAAGGTGGCCGGGATGGTCCAGCCCGTGGGCAGCAATATGATCGCGATGGCCGGCAGCGATGGCGTCACCGTGTGGCTCCCCAATGGCGGCGCCATTGAGCTGAAGGGCACTGTGAAAGAGAATATGCAAAATCGGCTTGTCTCGGTATACGCCGGCAAGGACGATGTGCTGAATGTTTCGACGCTGCCCACCTATTCCGCGCTGGGAGAATTTGACCGCACCGCCATGACGATGGGCAGCTATCGGGTGTCCGCGGGGGTCCGCCTCTTTGAGTCTCCGGATGGCAAGGTGCTGTCTCCCATCAGTATGTCCGCCCTGGAGGAGCAGGTGATCCCCCGGGATCAGATCCTGCTCTGCCATAAAAACCGCTCCAATGTGGTGGATATTATTGTGATCAAGACTGTGACCGGCGATAACTACAGCTATGGCATACTGTCCAAGGACGAGGTGGAATACAGTGTCGGCGGGCTTACCGGCTCCAACGGAGCGGTGGTGGTCACCAACAGCAGCGGGAAAAAGAGTCCCATTATCACAGCTTACTACTTTAAGGAAGGCTGCTTCGGCGGCGCTGTGGCCGGCGCCCGGACCATTGAAGGGGTCCCGGTGGCAGCCGATGTGGTGACCCTGACCGAGATCGGCGGAGTGCGCCGCTCTGATTTCTTCCGCAGGAACGGCGTTTGGTATGTGACAGCCGGGGGAACCACTTATGAGGTGGCCGAGGCCGTGGAGGGCTATATCAAGGCCACCGGCGTCTGGTTTACCCAGGCTGCAGATAAGCGCCTGGAGGCCATCCGTGCCTTCTCCGACGATATGACGGTTTGCGTCGATCCCATTGGACAAAAGGTGCGCATCATTGTGGCAAATTGAATTGCGGTGGGTATCCGCAAGGCGTCCCTCTACAGCCATTTTGAGAGCAAGCAGGCCATATTGGACGCGTTGGTGGAGGAAGTCCTGGGGCAGTATGAGACACACTCCATTTTTGCCCAAAAGGACTGGGAAAAGGACGCCGGCAGCGTTCCACTGACGCCGGACGCCGCGGTGCGGATGATCCGGGAGCAGCTCGGATATATTCTCCATGACCCCTATATCAGCAGGGCACGGAAGATGCTGGTGATCGGGCAGTTCCGGAACCCGGACCTGGCAAAGCTGCAGACCAAGCAGAATTATTCCGATGTGATGGGGTACTTTACCGGCCTGGTGCAGCAGATGATCCGGCAGGGCGTGCTGGCGCTTGACGATCCGGAGATCATGGCCGCCCAGCTCTGCCTGCCCATTTCCGTGTGGATCGATCTCTGCGACCGGGAGCCGGAGCGGGAGGCAGAGGCCATGGAGCTGGTGGAGCGGCACATCCGTCAGTTCTTCAGTCTCTATCAGCGGTGAGCGGAAGGAGATGCTGAGATGAACTATATCAGGATCACGAAGGACAATATCGACGGGGAGCACATTTGCTGTGCCATGTCCAACAAGCAGAGCAATGTGAAAAAGCAGTGGCTCAAGCAGCGGTTTGAAGAGGGGCTTGTCTTCTACAGAAGCGTGGAGAGGGGGAAGTGCTTTATTGAGTACATCCCGGCGGAGAACGCGTGGGCACCCATCGAAGCGGAGGGGTACATCTATATCAACTGCCTGTGGGTCTCCGGCTCCATGAAAGGACATGGCTATTCCAACGACTTGTTGGACCAATGCGTCCGCGACGCCAAAGCCCAGGGGCGAAAAGGGCTTTGTATCCTCTCCTCCGAAAAGAGGAAAAAAGAGTTCCTCGCCGACCCAAAGTATCTGGCATACAAGGGATTTTCCGTGGCGGATACCGCGGAAACCGGGATCACCCTCATGTACCTGCCCTTTGAAGCGGATGCGGAGCCGCCGCGGTTCAAGGAATGTGCCAGACACCCAAAAGTGGAGGAGGACGGGTTTGTCCTCTACTACACCGACCAGTGTCCCTTTACCTATTACTGGGTGCCGAGGGTGGAAGAGGTGGCCAGGGAGCACGGGATCCCCTTCAAGGTCATCCATATTACCGACAGGGAAGCTGCCCGGAATGTGCCCGCCCCGGTGACCACATACGCCCTGTTCCGGGATGGAAGGTTCGTGACCCAGGCGATCCAATCGGACAAAAAGTTTCTCGCGCTGGCGGGAGCGGAGAGCTGAGGCTTTGTCGTGCTGTACCGGCTGGGCGCGGATGAGAGGATGCAGAAGTCCGCTCTGCTGCGGCAGACCGGCGCGTTTTTCCTGATGCCCTTTGCCTTTCCGCTTCTGATGACCGTCCCCATGGGTGTGATTTTCGGAAAGATTTATGAGATATGGAATTTTACCGGTCTGAGCGGACAGAAAGCCATGGAGACTGCCGTGCTGATCTCCCTTGTCATCGCGGGCATCTATGTGCTGTATTTCGTGATCACCTACCGGATCGCGTGCGGCCATGTGGTCTGCCTCGGCGGTGAAAAGCATGAAAGCCCGCAATATGGAATATGAAATGGTTGCGCTCCGGCACCGGACAGGGTATAATCAAGGCATCAAACACACAGGAGGGTTCCACAATGGCAGGAACGAGAATGTTTCATATCTTTTTGGCGGTGTCCGACCTGAAACGCTCTGTCGAGTTTTACACCAAGGCCTTCGAAGGGTCGAAGATGCTCTACGAGTTCACCATCGACGGGCTGAACATCTGTATGTTCGGCCTGGGCAACGGCGTGGTGCTGGAAATGCTGGAGAAGCCGGAGATCGATAAGAAGGACGGCAAATGGGAGCACATCGCCCTGGAATGCGACAACATTCAGGAGCAGTATGACCGCCTGATGGCAGCCGGCGCTACGGTGAAGATGCCGCTGGAGTTTGACACCGTGCTCAAAGGCCGCAACGGCTATCCCGATACCCTTTGCTGCGGTGTCCATGTCTGGGGCCCCGACGGCGAAGAGATCGAGCTGTGCCAGCATCGCGGCGCGTGGGGCTGGGAGCAGCCCGGTACCCGGTGCCCCGCATGGGAGAAGGAGTGAGCCGTGGTGGGGAAAGAGTGGGATTTGGCGCAGGCACTGGAGGACTACCGGACCCGGGGAGCCCCGGGGAATCAGACCGTGCTGATCAGCCTGCTGCGGGAAGTTCAAGAGGAGAGCGGAGGGAGCATTCCGGCGTGGGTGCTCCCCCGGATCGCGGAGGCCTATGGGGTGAAGGAGAGCTTCCTTGCCGCCGTGATGAAGCGCATACCCAGCCTTCGCCTGGGGAACACCCACTGCCTGGAGCTGTGCGGCGGGCCGAACTGCCGCAAACGGGCGGCACTGGCTGCCTTTGTGGAGGAGACCTACGGCTCCGCGCCGAAAGGGTTTACGATCAAGCATGCCGGGTGTATGCGCCTGTGCGGAAAGGGCCCCAATATCAAGTGGGACGGGAAGATCTTCCACCAGGCAGATGAAGCGCTGATCCGCCGGCTGGCCGATGAGGCAGAGGGTGAGAGAACATGATCCCAAAAGCTGCGCGGTTCCCGCGCAGCTTTTTATTTAATAGTTCATATGTTGCATCTTGCAGGAATTATCGGTTTTGCTGCGGTTTTCCACCGGCAGGTGGACATTTTTGGAAGTTGTGTCTAAAAGACGGAGAGAACAGAGAGATTTTGCTTGCGGAATTTGCCCGTTTGGGATATTCTGTGTGAAGTGGCTTTTCTTGTGAAAAGACTAACAATTATAAAAGAGAAGGAGTCAACGCGTTATGAACAAGTCCGAAACCAAAAAGAGCGTGAACAACTTCGGCCGTAAGGGCTGGGCCGTTGTGTTCTATGTTCTGCTGATCTACCTGTTCACCTGTGTTACCAACGACACCCTTAACGTG
>JAQXJQ010000035.1 GCA_029009035.1 Oscillospiraceae bacterium
GCCACCGCGGCATCGAACTTCTTCAGGTTGGTCTTCAGCGCGGACTTCTGAGCCTTGTTCTGAGCGGCCTTGGTCTCGTTCACCAGAACACGCTTCTTTGCAGACTTGATATTGGGCAAACCAAACACCTCCTCCGATGTAGTAGTAATTTTTCGCAGCTCCACACTGCAGGTATGTATTCTACCATCAAATCTTCAAAAATGCAACAGTTATTTTTAGTTTTTAGGATAAAAATTTTGAAAATGCTAAAAATAGGTATTCAAACCACATAATCCACAACATCTGGTAGAATTGGAGGAAATTTCATGGCAAAACAGCGCACAGATCTGGCCTGCGAGGCCCGGGAATTGTGGCAGGCGGGGGAAAAAGGCGCCCGCGCGCTGCCGGGTGTGAAGGCGGAAAACGGGGAGTCGGAGGGCTTTGCCACCCACACCGTCACCATCGGGAGCGAGGAGGGCGCAAGGGCATTGGGCAGGCCCCGGGGCACCTACATCACCCTGGAGCTGGACGGCCTTCTGCGCCGGGAGGAGGACGCCTTTCCCCGGGCCGCGAGCGCCCTGGCCGGGCTGCTCGCCCCCATGCTGCCCCCAAAGGGGGACGCGCTGGTGGTGGGGCTGGGCAACCGGGCCGTCACCCCGGACATCATCGGCCCGCTCTCCGCAGAGCACACCCTGGTGACCCGCCACCTGGTGGCACAGCTGCCCCAGCACTTCGGCAGGTTCCGCCCCACCGCTGTACTCACCCCCGGCGTGCTGGGCACCACAGGGGTGGAGAGCGGCGAGCTGGTGCTGGCGGCGGCGGAAAAGCTGCGCCCCGCCTGCGTCATCGCCATCGACGCTCTGGCCGCACGGGGCACAGAGCGCCTGTGCCGCACGGTGCAGCTGTCCGACAGCGGCATCACCCCCGGCTCCGGAGTGGGCAACCACCGCTTTACCCTCAGCCGGGAGACCCTGGGCGTGCCGGTGATCGCCGTGGGCGTGCCCACGGTGGTGGAGGCTTCCACCCTGATCATGGATCTTCTGGAACGGGAGGACGACGCCGGGCTGCCGGGAAAGGACCTTTTCGTCACCCCCCGGGAGGTGGACAGCCGCTGCGCCGACCTCAGCCGGGTCATCGGCTACGGCGTCAGCATGGCGCTCACCCCCGGTTTGACGGTGGAAGACCTGGATCTGCTGCTGTGACCCCCCTTTGGGCAAATTTTTGTTGTCCTTTTTGGAAAACTCTGCTATAATAATGCGTGCTGAACAAAGCCGTAAGTCTTGAAAGCGAAGGCTTTCAAGGCTAATTGGCTTTGTTCAAGTGCAAGGGTTTTGAGCAAAACAGCCCAAAACCCTTGCGCCTCTCGCTGAAACGCCCCGGCGTTCCAGCGAGAATACGCATTGTTACAATGTCTGAATTTTGCAAAATCAGCTAAAATATGCTGTTTTTGCAAAATTGCGCGGCTTTTGCCGCGCGAATAAACCGCTTTGCGGTTTATTCAGCAGACATTATAATATGTCCTCCCGGCCGGGCCTGTCCGCTCCCGGGTCTCAGGCCCGTTTCGTATTGGAAGGAGGATCTCAGCATGAAACGCCGCATAAAAGCCGTACTGAATTTCCCTCCCGTCAGCTTTGTGGCGGATGTGGTCAGCCTGTATTTCAGCCGCAGAGTCAACCGCAGCGCTGCCCAGCTGGCTTACTTCCTGACACTGACCTTTTTCCCTATTCTGATTTGCGTTTCCGCCTTCCTCAGCCGCATTGATTTCAGCCTGATCCGGCTGCTGGACGACGCCAAGCCCCTCCTGCCGGAGGGCGTGGAGCTGATCTTCCGGGACTATCTGGGTTATCTGGACAACAATTTCTCCAACGCCATGCTCATCGCCGGCATCTTCCTCACCCTGCTGTTCGCCTCCGCCGCTATCCGCGGTCTGGTGGCCTTCATGAGCGAGCTGTTCGGCCGGGAGCCGGACGTCTCCCTGCGCAGCATCGTCACCAGCGTGCTTTTCGCAGCCTTCCTTCTCTTTACCATCTATCTTTCTCTGGCGGTGCTGATTACCGGAAACTGGTTCTTCCACTCCATTGAAGCGCTGGTGGGGATCTCCGATCTGGTGGCCCGTTTCGGCTTCTGGCAGTGGCTGAAGTACCTGCTGCTGCTGTGTATCGTATTCCTGTTCATCCTGCTGCTCTACCGCTTCACCGCCCCCACCCGGAACCCCTATCCCCCCATCGTCCCCGGCGCCCTGCTGGCCTCCGTGGCCCTGGCGGGCTCCTCCATCGTGTTTGCCGCCGTGGTCAGCTCCTCCACCCGGTATTCCCTGGTCTACGGCTCGCTGGCATCGGTGATCATTATGCTGGTGTGGCTGTATCTGTGCGGAAATGTGCTCATTCTGGGCAATGTGGTGAATTATGTGATCTGGTGCCGCAAAAACAAGCGCCCGATCTGAACCCAAACATAAAAAACAAGTCCCAATTCGACCTCGTGTTCCCGGAAAAGGCTCCCCTTGCGGCAAGGGGAGCTGTCAGCCGCCAGGCTGACTGAGGGGATTGAAGGCAGCGGGAGTTGCTGCACTTCCGGTCAACCCCTCCGTCTGCCCTTCGGGCAGCCACCTCCCCTTACACAGGGGAGGCTTCAGAACGGCAGTGGCATGGGGAACGCAAAAAGGAACTGGGAGAAAAATAAAGACAACGTCTCCCCGGCTCAGATTGAAAGAGGCCCGCTGCAGAGCGAAGGTTCTGCAGCGGGCCATTTTCTATGCTCCCTTTCCCGGGGAGAGCACCGTGCAGTCCCCCTCGGAGGCGAGGTGCTCCATCACGCCGTCCCGGATGAGGTAGGCCTCCCCCCGCAGCTCCTCCCTGCCCTCCTTGCCGAAGACATAGCTGCCGTCGGGGATGGCATAAAAGCTG
>JAQXJQ010000036.1 GCA_029009035.1 Oscillospiraceae bacterium
TGTTGGAGGAGACCCAGCCAACCCAGTTTGATACGCTGCCCCGTCTGTCCGGCTTCTCCCACGGTACCGATGTGTGGCTGGGCAATGCCCGGGAGCTTATCATGTCCGGGACCGCCACCGTTAACGAGTGCGTAGGCTGCCGTGACGACATTATGCTGTTCCTGATCTCCAAGGGGATGGATCCCAAGCTGGCCTTTAAGATCATGGAGGCTGTCCGTAAGGGCAAGGTAAAGAAGGGCGGTTTTCAGGACGGCTGGCTGGAGAAAATGCAGGAACTGAATGTTCCGGAGTGGTATATCGAATCTCTGGCCAAGATCGCCTATCTGTTCCCCAAGGCCCACGCCGTGGCCTATGTGATGATGGCCTTCCGCATCGCGTGGTTCAAGGTCCATCGGCCGCTGGCGTTCTACGCGGCCTTTTTCTCCATCCGTGCCAAGGCCTTTGACGAGAGGTATATGTGCCGCGGCATGGATGTGGTAAAGCAGAAGATCAACGAGATCGAGTCCAAAAAGAACGCCAAGGAAAAGGCGGACCGTCCCAGCGCGGTGGAAGAGGATATGCTGGTCACGCTGGAGGTCTGCTACGAGTTCTATCTCCGCGGCTTCACCTTCACCCGTATGGATATCTTCAAGTCCCATGCCGTCAACTTCCTGCCCGATGAGGAGCACAACGCCCTCATTCCGCCCTTTACCTCCATTGCCGGCCTGGGTGAGACCGTGGGCTGGGACATCATGGAGAAGCGGAAAGGGAAGCAGTTCATGTCCATCGAGGAGTTCTCCATGGCCTGCAGCAAGGTGTCCAACGCCCACCTTGCCCAGATGAAGAACGCCGGCGCCTTCGGCGATATGCCGGACAGCAGCCAATGCTCCCTCTTTGATCTGTAAGACACAACTCATTGGCGCGGCGCCAATTCCGTGCCGCGCCAATGAAAATTTGACGCACCGACAAATTGTCCTTGCTTTTTGTTTTTGGAGGCGTTATAATACCGAAGGAACCTGCGGGTATAATTCATCGGTAGAATGCGACCTTCCCAAGGTTGATCGGTGGGTTCGACTCCCATTACCCGCTCCAGAAAAGAAACCGCTTTTGTCTGCCGGACAAAAGCGGTTTTTCATGTTTCCTGTGGTATAATGGGCGTGCAGCTTTGCCGAATGGCAGCATGGCCGAAAAACAACGCAGCCAGAAAACCGGAAAACGGTTTTCTGGCTGCGTTGTCTGCATGATGGTGGAAAAGTGTCCTGCCGCGCTATTTGGAATACTTCTCCCGATACTCCGTCGGCGTTCGCCCGGCGTACCTTTTGAACACCTGTGAAAAATGGCCTACCGACGAAAAACCGAGATAAAAACCAATGGCTGTAAAGGATTTGTCCGAATAGCGGAGGAGGCGTTTGGCTTCCTCCGTTTTTTCTTTCAGGATAAAATCCGTCAGGGTCTCGCCGGTCTCCTCTTTAAACTTTGCCGACAGATAGGGTCGGCTCATATAAAGCTCTCTGGCGATGTCCTCTGCCCGGATCGGTTCAGACAGGTGGTGCTGGACATAGTTGGTAACCGCGAGGGTCAGCTGCGTCGGTTTCCCGCCAAAGCGAATTCGTTCCACCCGCTGGGTAAACTCCAGGACCATATGATATTGCAGGTTGGTGATCCGATCCAGAGCGTTCAGCAGCTCACACTTTTGGATGTACGCATCGCTGAGGGAAAAGGCATCCTCGGTACTGAGGCCACCCTGAATGGCTGCACGGGAGACCAGCGTGGCAGTCACGACAAAGGTGTTCTTCATCTGCCGAAGCTGATCGGAAGCCAGCGTGCCGCCACGGATGGCCGGTGCGGACGCGATCCACTGCCGAAGGGATGCGGTATCGCCTTTGCGCACCATGCGCAGGATTTGCTGCTCCTGCGTGTATGTATTATGCTCCTGGAGCTGCGGTTCGTCAGCGGAGGCGGCCTGTGAAAGAACGCGGGTGCTTCGCTGCCGCTCCAGCAGTTCTTTCAGATCGTTCTGCTCCGCTTCATAAATCGTGATGTCCTCCAGCTCCAGCTTCTCGTCATTGAGGATATAGTTGATGGTGCACAGTGTCTGCATGATGCTCTCCAGGGGCATACAAACAATGCTTTTCATGCCCTCCACAAATTCGTCCATATCTTCTGCCGGGACATCGGCCTGAAAACCCAGCTCCCGCAGTTCCTGGGCACTTTCGGAGACTTGCTTGGAGGGACCGATTACAATTTTTACATCGCCGGAATTGACAACGCCGTAGTAGTGGAACTGCTTGGTTACGAAATACCCGATATTCGCTGTTATGCGCCGGATCTCCTCCCGGTAAAGCTCCATAGGGTCTTTTGGGAGAGCGACGACGGAATGATAGAATACCATTTTTTCTTCCTGAAAAATGCGAATTGGCACACCGGAGAGGTTTCCGATCACCTTACAAAGGTATCTTAAATCGATGCCGTTCATACTGATCCCTCCAATTCATTACCATTATAGCGAAGTGCGTACAATTTTGTAAACAAAAAAGTTTTTGTGTGGTATTCTATATAAAGAACGGTGGGATGAAACAGGCTGATTTGTCGGAAACGGCAAATAACCGACAGAACTGAAACGAGCGATCCGTTAGGAAGGGGTCATAGAATGAACATTTCTGAAATTATCGCAAACATGTCGCTGCAGGAAAAAATCGCGTTCTGCACCGGCGCGGATTTCTGGCATACCAGAGAGCTGCCCCGGTTGGCTGTTCCTGCCATCATGATGTCGGACGGCCCCCACGGCCTTCGCTGCCAAAAAGGGGAGACGGACATGGTTGGGGTCAATGTATCCCTTCCTGCAACCTGCTTTCCCACGGCTGTGACGGCGGGAGCCACCTGGAACAGGGAATTGTATGCCGCCGAGGGTGAGGCCATCGGAAAGGAAGCCCTGGCGGCCGGGGTTTCCCTGGTGTTGGGTCCCGGGTGCAATATTAAGCGCAATCCTTTGGGCGGCCGAAATTTTGAATACATCTCGGAAGACCCTTACCAGGCGGGAAAGATGGCAGCGGCCTTTATTCAGGGACAGCAGAGCACAAGCGCGGCATCCAGCCTGAAGCATTTTGCCGCCAACAGCCAGGAGTATAAGCGAATGAACGGCGACAGCCAGATGGATGAACGGACGCTACGGGAAATCTATCTTGCCGCCTTTGAAACAGCCGTAACGGAAGGCCATCCGGCCACGGTGATGTGCGCCTATAACAAGATCAACGGGGAGCATTGCAGCGACAGCAAGAAACTGCTGACGGACATTCTCCGCACCGAATGGGGTTTCGACGGGATGGTGGTGACCGACTGGGGCGCGCTGAACGACCGAATCAAAGGGTTCCGGGCGGGCTGTGATCTGAATATGCCCGGCGGCTCTGACTACATGGAGCGGGCGGCAATGGAGGCGGTGAAAGACGGGACATTGGCCGAGACGGATGTAGACGCTTCTGTGGAGCGAATTCTCCGGCTGGTGGAAAAAGCCCGGCAGGTGAAACCGGCTGAAGCCGACCTGGACGCTCATCATGCACTGGCCCGGGAAATTGCCGAACAGGGCGCGGTGCTGCTGAAAAATGAGGACGGGATTCTGCCGCTTTCTTCTTCGGATGCGGTGCTCATCGGCCATATGGCAAAGGAGATCCGGTACCAGGGCAGCGGCAGCAGCCATATCAATCCCACAAAGCTGGTCAATCTGACGGACGCCATGCCCGATGCTCCCTTTGTTGCGTGCTGTGACGCACAGGGATGCGTTTCCGAAAACAGCTTACAGGAAGCGGTGAAAGCAGCCAAAGCCCATGAAATCGCCGTCGTGGTGGCGGGCCTGCCGGACGCCTATGAGTCAGAAGCGCTGGACCGGGAGCATATGGGCCTCCCGGAGGGACACAACCGGATGATCGAAGCGGTGGCGGCGGCAAATCCCAACACCGTGGTGGTGCTGCTGGGGGGCAGCGCCATGGAGCTTCCCTGGGCGGACAAGGTCAAGGCCATTCTTTACATGGGCCTGCCCGGGCAGGCCGGTGGCGAGGCCATGGCTGACCTGCTCACCGGAAAGGCAAATCCCTCCGGCAAGCTGACGGAGACCTGGCCCATGTCCTATTCCGATGTGATCTCCGGGGATACCTTTGGAAAACGGAATGTAGAGTACCGGGAAGGCATCTATGTGGGCTACCGGTATTATGACAAGGCGGAAAAGGCCGTCCGCTATCCCTTCGGTCACGGCCTGTCCTACACCGCGTTTACATACAGCGATCTGAACGTGGACGGCAGGAGGGTCAGCGTCCGCATCACGAATTCCGGCGCGGTGAAGGGTGCTGAGGTGGTGCAGCTCTACATCGCCCCACCCGAGGGAGGGCTGTTCCGCCCGAAAAAGGAGCTGAAGGGCTTTGCCAGGGTGGAGCTGGAACCGGGGGAGAGCAAAACCGCCCAATTCACGCTGGATGACCGCAGCTTTGCCCTTTGGGACGGTGGATGGAAGGTTTTCGGCGGCATCTATACGGTGCAAATCGGCGCATCCAGCCGGGATATCCGCCTTTCCGCTGAAGTGGAGGTGGCCGGAGAAGAGGTCCCCACTCCGACTTGGCAGGCCGGAAGTTGGTACGAAACGCTGAGCGGCAAGCCGGACCGGACTGAGTGGGAGCGCATGATGGGCCATCCCGTTGCCATTCAGCGCTCGCCGGAAAAGGGAAGCTTCACCATGGACAACTCCTGTCTGGAGATGAAGGAAAGCTCCCCCATCATGAAGATCCAGTACAAGGTCACAGAGCATATTATTGCCAAGGAGTTTGGAGGTAAGAAGGACCTGTCCGATCCTGATTACCGAATGATGCTGGTCTCTTCCACGGACTGCCCGATGCGCGCCGTTGTCATCAACAGCACCGGAATGATGAGCAACGCGTTGGGAGAGGGACTTCTGCATATGGCCAACGGCCATTTTCTCAAAGGGCTGAAATGTATCTGCTTCCCGAAAAAAGAACAAAAATAAAGCGAGGAGGACGCACCGATGGCGAAAGGAAAGTTTTTTAACAATAGACTTTTGAAAAGTAAAATAAGCACGGAACATGTCACTGCGCGTGAAAAGTGGCTGGGGTATTTGCTTGGCCCCGCCGGGGCGCTGCTGCTGAACGCGGTGCTGGCCACCTATCTGAATGTGTACTACACCGATGTGCTCAAGCTGACCACGGTTTGGGGCGGAGCCTTCCTGGTGGTGTTTCCCATTGTGTCCAAGATCATTGATGCCATCACCAATGTGGCGATGGGCTATATCATCGACCGCACCCGCACCCCGGAGGGCAAAGCCCGGCCCTGGCTGCTGCTGAGCGCTCCGCTGCTGGCCATCACCGGCATTTTGCTGTTCACCGTGCCCAATGGCTCTCAGACGGTACAGGTCATCTGGGTCATGGTATCCTACAACCTGTTCTATTCCTTCGCCTACACCATCTTCAACATGAGTCATAACCTGATGGTGCCCCTGTCCATCCGTGACACCCAGCAGCGGGGCGGCCTCAGCGTGTTCAACCAGATCGCCACCATTATGATGAGCGGCATTCTGGTGGCGCTGGTGTTCCCCATGGTCATCATGCCCATGATCGGCGTGGACAAGGGCAAGTGGATCGCCCTGATGAGCGTCCTCTCCATTCTTGCCCTGCCTTTGACGCTGCTGGAGTACTATTTCACCAAGGAACGCGTCACCCTGGAAAACCAGGCGGCAGGCGTGGAAAGCGCGGTGCCCTTCAGGCAGCAGATGAAGGCCATCTTTACCGACAAATATATGCTGCTGATCTACATTTACTTCTTGGTCTACACCACCGGCAGCTGCATCAAGAATGTCAGTCTGGTGTACTTTTGCAACTATGTGCTGGGTACCTACAATGACGGCATCACCCAGACCATGATCTCGGTCATCGGCGGCATCCCCATGGGCATCGGCATCTTCGCCGTCTGGCCCCTGGCGAAGAGATTTGGCAAGCGCAATGTGACCCTGGCGGGCTTTATCCTCTACGCAATCGGCGGCGCCATCTGCTGGATGTTCCCAACCAATATGGTTGTGATGCTTGTCGGTCAGTTTATCAAGAACATCGGCGGCCTGCCCTGTGCCTATGTGTTCATGGCCCTGTTTGCCGATGTGCTGGACCACATGGAGTGGAAGACCGGCTTCCGCAGCGACGGTATCGCCATGAGTGTGTATAACATCATTGCGGTGGCTATGGTGGGTATCTGCACCGGTATCTTCAACGGCCTGCTGGCAGGAGCCGGGTATGTGGCACCGGAGATCGTGAACGGCGTCACGGTCGCCGCCGCCCAGACTGAGGCGGTCAAGAGCGTTATTACTTTCGGCTTTGTGGGACTGGAAGTCATCACCGGTGTCATCCTGGCCGTGCTGCTGATCTTCCTGAGCGTGGAAAAGGACATCGGAAAGAAGCAGACGGAGATCAAGGCGCGGCGTGAGCGAAACGGAGGTTCCGTATGAACGCAGTCAACTTGAAAACAGAATACTTACATGACCCCTTGGGGATCGACATTGTGCAGCCCCGGCTGCAGTGGAACTGCGAGGGGGGTATCACCCAGACGGCGTATCAGGTCATTTGCCGGGATGAGAACGGGAAAACCCTGTGGGACAGCGGGAAAACCTCTGAAAGCG
>JAQXJQ010000037.1 GCA_029009035.1 Oscillospiraceae bacterium
CATGGGCCTTTAGCTCAGTTGGTTAGAGCAGCCGGCTCATAACCGGTCGGTCCCGGGTTCGAGTCCCTGAAGGCCCACCATACAGGGGTATAGCTCAGCTGGTAGAGCATCGGTCTCCAAAACCGAGTGCCGAGGGTTCGAGTCCTTCTGCCCCTGCCAAGGGAATAACAGGTTCGCCTGTTTCCAAATAAATTTCAGATGGCGCGGTAGTTCAGTTGGTTAGAACGCCGGCCTGTCACGCCGGAGGTCGAGGGTTCAAGTCCCTTCCGCGTCGCCATCTGCTGCTGTAGCTCAGTAGGTAGAGCGCATCCTTGGTAAGGATGAGGTCGGCAGTTCGAATCTGCCCAGCAGCTCCAAAACCACTGAAATCTTCGGATTTCGGTGGTTTTCTTTTTCCTTTTGTATCAATTAAATGTAAGCGCCAAATCGTAAGCGTCAGAGCTAACGGTGGCTTGCCAAAAGCAAACAAAGCAGTCTCCGGAATCAGTGTGGTTTCATGGCTTAAGCCGTTGAAAATACTATCTTTTTTGATATATTTATGATATAGTGTCAGTAGGTGAAAGGGCGGAACGGGGGGCCGTTCCTGTGCCGCTGTGACCTTACGGGGTTGAACGGAGGTGCCGCTGTGCCTGCTGATTTTGATCGAATTATCTATTTTCTGCATGTCTGCGAATGCGGAACGGGAGCCTGAAGGCGTCGTCCTACCATTTTGCCCCCACCTACAATGCCATGCTGGCCGCCGGGATCGAGAACAAGAAGACCTCCGTGTGGAAGACCGGCAACGCTCTGAAGAGCGCTCAGTTCTGGCTGGTCACCATCCCCATGGGTACTCTGCTGATGTGCGCTGTGGGTATGATGACTCAGACCGCCCGGATCATCGGCTCCTATCCCGGTCTGGACTTCGGCACCGTCATGGGCATGGTCATGATTTTCGCCCTGATCGGCTCCTATGTTCTGGGCCCGATCGACGGCAAGTTCGGAACCAAGACCGCCATCACCATCTCTGTCGTCGTTATGCTGCTCACCGGCGTTCTGGGTGGTATCGGCAACCAGACTACCACCATGATCTCCATCATTCTGTTGGCTGTGTTTATGGGTGCCGGCTCTAACTTCACCGTGTCTGCCGCTGCTCAGTACTGGCGCCGTGAGGACTTCCCCTCCGTGTTTGCTGTGGTCAATCCCATCGCCAACATCATCCAGTCTCTGGGCCCCATGATGGTTGCCATGACCATCGGCATCAGCGTGACCGTTCCCTTCTGGGCGGTCGCGGTGATCGCTGTCATCGCCCTGATCCTGATCCTGTGCTTCAAGCCTGCGAAGGTCAAGGCTACTGACGACAAGTACCGTGCTGCCGCCGGCAAGCCTCTGGACGACGCTCTGGTCGGCCGCAAATAAGTTTTCCCATTTCCCCTCCTCATAACAAAAGCGCGCAGTCGGGATATCTCGCTGTGTGCTTTTGCCTGAAACAATCAAACAAATAAGGAGCGCTGTATTATGTGTAAATTCCCCCATCTGTTTGAGCCCCTGAAGCTTAACGACAAGTACACCATGCGCAACCGCGTCTGCTGCGCGCCCATGGCCTTTGCCCTGATCGCCTGCAACCCCGAGGCCAACGAGAAGTCCTTCCGCAAGCTGGAGTCCCCCGCCCGCGGCGGCGACGCCATTGTCTGCGTGGGCGAGCTGGATGTCAACTTCAGGGACGCCGTTCGCATCCCCCTGCCCCCCATCGACTTCAACGAGGAAGGCAGCTACGCCGAGAACCAGGTGGGTGAGTATGCCCGCCGCATCCACAAGCACGGCGCCATCGCCCTGTGCGAGCTGGCCCATCCCGGCGCGGAGAAGGTGCCCTTTGGCCCCGATCAGGAAGCCATCGGCCCCAATGACGAAGTCCGCCCCAACGGTGTGCCGGTCCGCGCTATGACCAGGGAGGACATGGACCGCATCACCCAGGACTTTGTGGACGCTGCCGGCTTTGTCAAGCGTGCCGGCTTTGACGGCGTGATCATTCACGGTGGCCACGGCTTCCTGTTCACTCAGTTCCTCTCCTCCACCTACAACAAGCGTACCGACGAGTATGGCGGTTCTCTGGAGAACCGTGCCCGCTTCCCCAAGCAGGTGCTGAAGGCCATCCGTGACGCCATGGGCAAGGACTTCCTCATCGAGCTGCGCATCAGCGGCGACGATATTTATCATGACGAACGCCACGGTGTCACCCCCGAGGAGACCGGTATGTTCGCCCATATGCTGGAGGGGATCGTGGACCTGCTTCAGGTCTCCGCCGGTATCTACTATGACGCCATTGATACCCATCAGTTCACCTCCATGTTCGTGCCCCACGGCGTGAATGCTTCTGTTTCTGCCATCATCAAGAAGTACACCTCCATCCCTGTGGGTGTGGTGGGCGGCATCAACTCCCCCGAGCAGATGGAGGAGATCATTGCCAGCGGACAGGCTGATTACATCGCTCTGGGCCGCCAGAGCCTGGCCGACCCC
>JAQXJQ010000038.1 GCA_029009035.1 Oscillospiraceae bacterium
AAAACGATCGCGGTGAACTCCAATATGCGCTGCGACCAGTCCATGCGGGCGCTGAAGTACCTGCTGGACACGGGGGAGCTGGGGGAACCGGTGCTGGCTACCATCGAGATGCGGGCCATCCCCCACTGGCAGGAGTTCCTGAAGCAATATGACAAGCTGGAGATCTTCGGCATGGGTATCCACCACGTGGACATCTTCCGCTTCCTGTTCGGGGACCCGGAGGAGATCACCTGCGTGTGCCGCACCGACCCCAGAAGCAAGTTCCCTCACACCGACGGCATCACCCAGTTTACTTACAAGTACGGCAGCGGCATGATGGCCACTTCCCTGGACGACGTGTGGGCCTGGCCAGAGGAGCCCTGCGAGAAGGACATCTACATCCGCTGGCGAGTGGAGGGCACCGAGGGCATGGCGGAGGGCACCATCGGCTGGCCTTCCTATCCCGAACGCTGTCCGTCCACCCTCCGCTTCACCTCCAAAAACTACCCCCACCGCTGGGTCGAACCCAAGTGGGACACCGTGTGGTTCCCCGACGCCTTCGAGGGCACCATGTCCGGGCTGCTGCGGGCGGTGGAGCAGGGGTGTGAGCCGGAGATCTCCGCCCGGGACAATGTGCATACCATCGCCTGTGTGGAGGCATGCTACCGCTCCATTGCGGAGAAACGCACCGTGGCCCTGAGCGAGCTGCTGCTGCCCACGGATTGAAGAAAAACGGAAAAGGAGGAGCTTTCCCAATGATCAATGTCGGTATTTTTACAGGCTACTATCCCTATGACATGAAGGAGGTCATCCGCCGGATCAAGGCGTCCGACTTCGGCTGCGTGCAGCTGGATGTGTCCTTCAAGGATTTTGACGCGGTGAAGGAGACCCTCACGGTGGAAAAGGCCCATGAGATCCGGGACGCATTCCGTGACGCCAATTTGCCGGTGATCGCCGTTTCGGCCTATACAAACTTCATCCATCCCGACCCCGACATCCGCAAGCGCAACATTGACTACCTCAAGATGATGCTCCGCCATGCCCGGGACCTGGGCTGCCCCTATGTGGCCAGCGAGACCGGCACCTACAACCTGGAGAGCGACTGGGTCTGGCATGACAAGAACGCCGATCCCAAGGTCTACGAGGAGACCATCAAGATCATCCGGGAGCTGGCTGACTATGCCGGGGACTGGGGCGCCACCTTTATCGTGGAAAACTATGTGAACAACGTCATCGGCTCCGTGGAGCAGGTGGAGCAGATGTTCAAGGATGTGGGCAGCAAGAACCTGGGCCTGGTCTGCGACCCCACCAACTACTTCGACGAAAACACCATCAAGGATGTGGACGGCACCATCAATCACATCTTTGACCGGCTGAGCCCCTACATGAAGATCGCCCACGCCAAGGATATCAAGCTGGCGACCGACACAGGCGAGAAGCACGCGGACATTGACGCCGACGCCTCCCATTCCTTCCGGGGCTCCGGCGGAGTGGAGCTGCCGGCGGCAGGTCTTGGCATTCTGAATTACGAGCTGTATGTCAAGCGTCTGGCCCAGGAGCATCCCAATATCCCCCTCATCATCGAGCATCTGGATGAGGGCGACATCGAGCGGGCCAAGCGCTTTACCGACGCTGTGCTGAAGCGGGTGGGCGTCTGAGCGCCCGAAGCATATCTCATTTGTACAGGAGGGGCAGACTATGCAATATCGCGTCGGCATTGATGTGGGCGGCACCGCCATCAAGGCGGGAGTCGTGGATGAGAATTATCGTGTGATCTGCAGCCATACCCAGCCCACCAACCACGATCTGGACTGCATGATCGAGGATCTGGCGGTGACGGTGGAGACGGTGGCAGCCAAGGCGGGACTGAAGGTCTCTGATATCCACTGCGTGGGTGTGGGCGTTCCCAGCAGCGTCAATCCCAGAACCAGGCGGCTGGTGTTTGCCAACAATACCGGCTGGCGTGATGTGGCACTGGGGGACGAGCTGGAGAAGCGCCTGTCTGTTCCGGTGTACATCGGCAATGACGCCAACTGCGCCGTGGTGGGCGAGACCCTTGCCGGTGCGGCCCGGGGGAAGGACAGTGTGGTCATGCTCACCCTGGGGACCGGAGTGGGCGGCGGCATCATTCTGGGCGGAAAGCTCTTTATGGGCGGCGACGGCATGGGTGTGGAGCTGGGGCATACGCCTTTGGTCCACGGGGGAGTCCCCTGCACCTGCGGCATCGACGGCTGCCTGGAGGCTTACGCCTCCGTGACCGCGCTGATCCGTCAGACCAGGGAGGCCATGGAGAAGCACCCGGAGTCGCTGCTCCACGCCTATGTGAAGGAACATAACGGGGAAGTGAACGGCCGCACGGTCTTTGACTGCGCCCAGCAGGGAGACGCCGCCGCGCTGGCGGTGGTGGATCAGTACGAGGAGTATCTGGCCCACGGCATCGGCGGTCTGATCACCATCTTCCGGCCGGAGATCTTCCTCATCGGCGGCGGACTGTCCGCCCAGGGAGATTATCTCCTGCGCCCCCTCAACGAGAAGCTAAAGCGCTACGCCTACTCCGCCGACAGCATCGGCGCCGCCCCCGTGGTCAAGGCCGAGCTTGGCAACACCGCGGGCACCATCGGCGCGGCCTATCTGGACAGGATGTGAGCGATGAGATTTGCTACCATCGGAACAAATTTTATCGCACGGGAATTTAAACAGGCGGGAAGAGCTGTAAAGGATTTTTCCATCACAGCTGTGTATTCCAGACGCCTGGAGACGGCACAGGCTTTTGCCCGGGACCTGGGCGGAGCCTGCTGCGTCACCGATCTGGATGAGCTGGCTGCCCGTGAGGATGTGGACGCGGTCTATATCGCCTCCCCCAATCTCCTTCATGGGGAGCAGGCCCGGACCATGCTGGAGGCGGGCAAGCACGTGCTGCTGGAGAAGCCCGCCTGCCCGGATCGGGAGACCTTTTCCTCCCTGTGCGCCATCGCGCGGCGGCGCGGTGTGGTGCTGCTGGAGGCCATGCGTCCGGCCTTCACCCCGGGGTTTCAGGCGCTCCGGTCGGCGGTGAAGGAGGTGGGCGCGGTGCGCCGCGCGTCCTTCGTCTACTGCCAGTACTCCTCCCGGTACGACGCCTACAAGCGGGGCGTGGTGGAAAACGCCTTTAACCCGTCTTTGTGCAACGGGGCGCTCATGGACATCGGCGTCTACTGCGCCCATGCCCTTGTGGCCCTGTTCGGCTTGCCGGAGCAGGTTATGGCTGCCGCCCAGCGGCTGGACAACGGCCTGGACAGCCAGGGGGGCGCCCTGTGCGTCTACCCCGGAATGCTGGCCGACCTCACCTATTCCAAAATTGCGGACGGACGTCGGCAGAGCGAGATCCAGGGCGAGGCGGGCACGCTGCTCATCGACAGCGTGTCCAACCCTAAAAACATCCTGTTTCGTGGACGGGATGGACGGGAAAAGTGCATCTACCACGACCCGGACCCGGAATTTTTCGGCATGAGCCATGAGATCTCTGCGTTTATGGACTTTGCCGCCTGCCCGGAAGGTCGCCTGTGGGAGCCGTTCCATGAGGTGACCGAACAGACGCTGACCCTGATGGATGAGATCCGGCGGAAGACCGGGATTGACTTTGTCCTCAAATAATGGTTAAAATAGGGAAAAAGAGGAGAAAGGTGGGATGACATGATCTCATCGGCGAGAAATGTGTATATCCTCAGGCGGCTCAACGAGTTGGGCATCGTGGACTACAAGAGTATTGCCAGCGAGTTGGGGGTCTCTGAGGCCACAGTGCGGCGGGATTTTGAAAAACTGGAGGGGCAGGGGAAGCTCCGCCGTGTGCAGAGCGGAGCCATGCGTCCCGACGGCGTGGATCCCGGCTTCGATGTGGAGCTGTCCATCCGCGCGAAAAACAACCTCAACACCCAGGAAAAGCTGCAGGTGGCCCGGGCGGCGGCGGAGCTGGTGCAGCCCGGAGAGTGCGTGTTTCTGGACATGGGCACCAGTATTGCGCCGCTGGCTCCCATTCTGCTGAACAAGCCCATCCGTATCGTTACCGGCAGCAATGTGGTGCTCCAGCGGGTGACGCCGGAGTGCCGGGCGCAGGTCTTTGTTCTGGGCGGGCGGCTGGCACCGGCTGACCAGATGATCCTGGGGCCCATGACGGAGAGCAATCTGAGGGAATTCGGCTTTAACCGGGCCTTTGTGGGCTGTATGGGTCTGGATGTGGAGAGCGGAAACGCCTATGCCACCGACATGGAATGTGTCCGGCTGAAACAGGTGGCCATTCAAAACGCCGAGCACAGCTATCTGCTGGCCGACCAGAGCAAGCTGAATAAGGTGGGTCTGTTCCGTTTTACCGGTCTGGACGCCTTTGAAAAGGTCTTTCTCAACGGTCCCCGGCCGGAGGGGAGCTTTCCCGCCAATATCGAGTTTGCCCCGTAACGGCGGACAATTCAATGAGATCAGTGAAAATGTCCATGCTCTGCATGGGCATTTTTGCATATATATGATTGACTTTGAAAATATTTGCGATATAATGACAATGAGAAACGGAGCAACTCATGGAAAGGGGATAATGACTTATGAAAACTACCGATCCCAGGAAAAGAGCGATTTTGGAATCTTTTAAAAACGGCCTGATCGTGTCCTGTCAGGTGCAGCACGACGACCCCATCAGCACCCCTGATATGCACGTCAAAATGGCGCAGGCAGCGGTGTGGGGCGGCGCCGTGGGCATCCGCGCCAATTCTCCGGAGCAGATCCGGGACATCAAGCGGGCGGTGGATTTGCCGGTGATCGGCCTTTATAAGCAGTGGAACCCCGGTACCGATGTGTTCATCACCCCCAACATGGATGCGGTGCGTCAGGTCTACGAGGCCGGTGCGGAGATCATCGCCCTGGACTGCACCGACCAGATCAACGCCGACGGCCGCCCTGCCTGGCAGCTGTTCCCCGAGGCCAAAAAGGCGTTCCCCGACGCCATGTTTTTTGCCGATGTGTCCAATTTTGAGGAGGCGGCCCGGGCGGTGGAGATGGGCGCCGATATCGTCGGCCCCACGCTGTACGGCTACACCGAGCAGACCAAGCACATCGAGGAGCCCGACCTGCGGGAGTTTGCCCGTATGTGCCGCGCCTTTGGGGATGAGGCCTACATGATCATGGAGGGGCATATTTATTCCCCGGAGGACGCCATCAAGTGCCTGTACCTGGGCGCTCACGCGGTGGTGGTGGGCAGCGCCATCACCCGGCCCCACCTGACCACCAAGCGGTTCACCGACCTGATGGGCGGTTACCGGAACAACTGGCGTGACGCCGAAAGGAGCGCACACTGAGTATGGCTTTCAATGCTGAAACTGCTCAAAATGTGGAGGTAAGCGTCAAATTGCCGCCCGAGCTGCCGCCGATGAAGCAGCTGGCGCTGATGGAACGCTATACCGACGCCCACCGTACCCCCGGTCTGACCCGGGAGGAGCGGGAGGTCGCCTGCCTGCGGGTGCTCTATCCCGCACTGTTTCGCTCCATTGAGAAGGACGACCTCATTGCCGGCCGGCTGGACTTCCTGCCCATCGGCTTTGGCTGTGTGACCTCCGTGGGCGGTGTGGGCCACTACTGTGTCTTCAATAAACTCACCAAATTCAAGCAGCAGCTCCCGGAGAGTGAGCATCCCCGGGTAGACGCGCTGTATACCTATTGGCTTGACAACGACCTCAAGACCAAGTACTGCCGTGATGCGCTGAAGGATGACATTGTGGGAATGTTCATCGACTGCAACTACCCTCTCATCGCCACGGCCCGCCTGTCGGGGATGATGCTGGATTACCGTACGCTGATGGCCCTGGGCATCGGCGGTCTGCGCCGGCGCATCCGGGATTTGGAGGCGGAGAAGGGGGACAATGCCTTTTACCGTGCCGCTCTGGACTGCCTGGACATCTTCGGCGACTGCTGCGAGGCGCTGAAGCGCAAGGCGGCCCGGGATATGGAGACGGCCTCCGGGCAGAGAAAAGCGGATCTGCAGCGGATGATCGACGCTCTGGAGAAGATCAGGACAGACGCTCCCGATACTTTCTTTGAGGCGCTGCAGCTGTTCTGGCTGTACGCCCTGCTGGCGGGGGTCATCAACTACGGCCGTATGGACGATGTGCTGGGCCCCTATCTCCAGAAGGATCTGGATGAGGGGCGGCTCACGGAGGAGGAGGCCTTCCGCCTGCTCAAGTCCCTGTGGACCATGATCGAGAACCGCCGTACCACCGTCAACGGCCGCATCATTGTGGGCGGCCGGGGCAGAAGAGACCCCGAGGCCGCCGATACCTTTGCGCGCATCGCCATGAAGGTGGCCCAGGCCACCCGGTATGTGGAGCCGCAGTTCACCCTGCGCTTTGACCGGAATACGCCGGAGGATATCATGGACGGGGCGCTGGACACCATCGGTATGGGGGCCACCTATCCCACCCTTTACAACGACGATGTGAATATTCCCGCCGTGATGCACGCCATGAGGGTGGACGAGAAGACGGCGGAGCAGTATGTGCCCTTTGGGTGCGGCGAGTTCGTCATCCAGGGGCAGAGCACCGGCACGCCCAACACCTGCATCAACCTGCTGAAGCTGCTGCAGATGGCGCTGAACGGCGGCGTGGACCCCATGGACGGCATCGACAAGAGCGATGGCGTGCCTCTTTTGCCGGCGGAGGAACTGGACAGCTTTGAGGCGCTGTTTGACCAGTACCGGCGTCTGGTGGACCACTATCTGGATCTGTCCGCGGCGGCGCAGACCCGGTCCTATGAGATCATGAACCGGGAGGTCTCTTTCCTCTTTACCAGTATCCTGATGGATGACTGCCTGGGACGGGGCAAAGCGCTGCTGGATGGCGGTGTGCGCTATCTGGGCGGCACCAATGAGACCTACGGCAACATCAATGTTTCCGATTCTCTGGTGGCCATTCGGAAGGCAGTCTTTGAGGAGAAGCTGGTCACCCTTCCTCAGCTGCGGGACGCGGCCAACGCCGACTTCGCAGGGCAGGAATGGCTGCGCCGGAAGCTGTGGGAATACCCCAAGTACGGCAATGACGATCCCTGCGCCGATGAGATGGCGGACCGGGTCTTCCGGTTTGTGGCCAATGGGGTGAGAGACCGGGGGATCGCTGCCGGGATGCAGTATTACCTCATTGTGATCAGCAATAATCAGCTCAACACCGAGTGGGGCCGGCGTACCGCCGCCTCCTATGACGGACGGCGCAAAGGGCAGTTTATGAACCCCGCCAACAATCCTCAGGGCGGAGCCAATCAGAGCGGCCCCACCGCCATGCTCAACTCTCTGGCCCGGTTTGACGCGGGCCTGCATGGCGGCAGCGTGCAGAATATCAAGTTCACGCCGGACTTTTTCAACAACCGGCGGGACCTCATCAAGCAGATGTTCCGGGTGTACTTTGACCGGGGCGGCTGTCAACTCATGGTGACGGTGGTGGACCGGGGCGTTCTGGAGGCCGCGGTGGAGCGGCCGGAGGAGTACCGGGACCTGATCGTCCGTGTGTCCGGATTTTCCGCGGTATTCGTCAATCTGGAGCCGGATATCCAGCAGGAGCTGATGAGCAGGGTGCTTTATGGATGAGAAACGGCTGATCGTCACCGAGATCGAGCGAAGCGCCATCCATGACGGACCCGGCCTGCGGACGGTGGTCTTTCTGCAGGGATGCCCTCTGCACTGTACATGGTGCTGCAACCCGGAGACGCAGCCTCTGCGTCCGGCGCTGCTCCGCGACCTGCGCAAATGCGTGGGCTGCGGCAGGTGCGCGGCGGGCTGTCCCGCCGGGGCCATCACTTTGGCGGAGGGCAAGGCCTGTGTTGACCGGGCGCTCTGCGTGAGCTGCGGCAAGTGCGGGGAGCTGTGCCCCATGGGGGTCAACGAGCTGTCCGGGCGCTTTATGACTTTGGCGGAGATCCTGTCCGTGGTGGAGCGGGACCGCGCGTATTATGACGCCACCGGAGGAGGTATGACCCTCTCCGGCGGGGAACCCTTCCTCCAGCCCGGCGCGGTGGAACTGCTGGCCATGGCCCGGGGGTCGGGGATCTCCACCTGGGTGGAGTCCACCGCGTTTGTGCCGTGGGAGACCCTGGAGAAGGCGCTTCCCCATGTCAGCGGCTTTTTTGTGGACTACAAGCACCCCGACGCCGACGCGCTTGGCCATGCCACGGGGGCGGAGCTGTCCGTGGTGGAGGAAAACATCCGCCGCCTGGCGGCAGCGGGCGCAAACCTGACCCTGCGTACGCCGGTGATCCCGGGGTTCAATGATGACCCGGAGGTCCTGGAGCGCTGCTTTGCCTTTGCCCGGTCTGTGGGCTGCGGAGCATATGTGCTGCTGCCCTATCACAGTCTGGGCCGTGGGAAATACGATAAGCTGGAGCGTCCCTACGCCATGGACGGTGTGCCCGCCATGGCTCCGGGAGATCTGGAAGAGGCTGCCCGGCTTGGCCGTGAGATGGGCCTGACCGTGGGGATCGGAGGATGACCATGTTTTTGCTGGAGCCTGCGTATAAGGACTATATCTGGGGCGGGACGATGCTGTCCCGCCGGTTCGGAAAGGGCGAGGGGATGCCCGTGGTAGCGGAGAGCTGGGAGCTTTCCACCCACCGGGACGGTCTGACCCGCCTGCCGGACGGACGGCCCCTGCGTGACTATCTGGCGGAGCATCCCGCCGCCGGCGGCCGGTCGGTGGGCCGGGCGGGAGAGCTTCCCGTGCTGGTAAAGCTGATCGACGCCCAAAAGCCCCTGTCCGTGCAGGTGCATCCCGACGATGCGTACGCCGGGCGCACCGCGGGAGAGCGGGGAAAGACCGAGCTGTGGTATGTGCTGGACGCGCAGCCCGGCGCGTTTCTGTATTTGGGCGTCAACCGCCCTGTCACCCGGGAGGAGCTGGAGCGCCGCATCCGGGACAACACCGTGGAGGAGATCCTCCGGAAGGTCCCGGTGCAGCCGGGAGAGGGCTATTTTGTGC
>JAQXJQ010000039.1 GCA_029009035.1 Oscillospiraceae bacterium
CCTGGAGCGGAAGGCCTCCCCCCGGTACTCCGAGCGGAACACGTCTTTTTTCCCCTCCAGCGCGGTGAGCACCTCGTCCATCAGGGCGTAGTCCCCCCTGCGGTTGCCCAGCGTGGAGCTGTCATAGAGCACGTGGGCGGCAGCGTCGGTGACCAGCACCCGGGTCCCCCCCAGGTCCTCCAGCAGCAGCATGGCCTGCTCCACGCCCTCCTGCGTCAGCGTCTCCGACACCGCCAGCGCGCTGCCGATGGTCAGCGCCTGCCGCTTCAGGCTGCTTTCTTTGGAGGTGAAGACCATGTTCTGGGCCATGATGATGGGGTAGGTATTCATGATGATGAGAATGATCGCCACCACAAGGATATAGGTCAGGGCAAATTTTGTCCGGACGCTGTGGATGAAGGGCACCGGGCGCATTCCGGGCTGTTCTTCATCATAGGTGACCTTCTGCGTCACGGCAGTTCCTCCTCCCGAAGCTGTTCTCCGCCGGTCAGTCCGGCTTTACGCTGAGATAGTAGCCCACGCCCCACTTGGTCATAATGTACTCGGGGTTGGCGGGGTCCGGTTCCAGCTTTTCCCGCAGGCGGCGAATGTGGACGTCCACCGTGCGGTAATCTCCGATATACTCATAGCCCCAGACCTGGTCCAGCAGGTTTTCCCGGCTGTACACCCGCCCCGGGTTGCGCAGCAGCAGTTCCATGAGATCGAACTCCTTGGCCGTCAGCTCCACAGGCTTCCCGTCCCGCCATGCGGAGCGCTCCGCGGTGTCGATGGCGATGACTCCGCGCTCCAGCCGGTTGGCAATCCTCTCCTGCTGCGCGGTCTGTCCCGCCCGGCGGAGCAGCGCTCTGATGCGGGCCTTGACCTCCAGAATGTTGAAGGGTTTGGTGATGTAGTCATCCGCCCCGCACTCAAATCCGATGATCTTGTCCCTGTCCTCGCTGCGGGCGGTGAGCATGATGATGGGCACATTGGAGAATTCCCGGATCTTCATGCAGGCCTGCAGCCCGTCGATCTTGGGCATCATCAGATCCAGGATGATGAGATCGAACTGGCCTGCTCTGGCCTTCTCCACCGCTTCCTCTCCGTCGGAGCCTGTCTCCACCTGGTATCCTTCGTTTTCCAGATTGAATTTGATGCCCTTGACCAGCACCCGCTCGTCATCTACCACCAAGATCTTCGGCATATCATTGTCCTCCCACCATCACAAGATCCAGAATGTCCTCCACCAACCCACGGCCGATCCCATCCACCTGTGTCAAATCCTCCGGGCATCGGAAGGGGCCGTGCTCCTCCCGCCAGCTGACGATGGCCTGTGCCCGGACCGGGCCGATCCCCGGAAGGAGCTGCAGCGTACGCTCGTCCGCCGCATTCAGGTCGATCTGCCCGGCTCGGACCTCGTGGCCCTCCCCCGTGACAGCCGTGCCCGCGCTCAGGCGCTCCATAGGGGCATAGCGGGCCTCATTTCGGACAAACAGTCCGCACAGCACCACGGCAAACAGCGCCGTGATCCCGAAGATCGCCCAAAGGCTCCTTTTCCCGCCCACTGCACGCGCACCCCTCTTTCCGAATTCTCCCGTTGCGTCCGGGCAAAATCTCTGCTATACTGATCAGTACAATATTATAACATAGATAATGGTGAATTCCTATGAAAAAATACAGAATACCGTCCTTCTTTTTTGCGCTGGTCCTTGCCTTCACCCTGACCGCCCCCGCTCTGGCTCTGGAGACCCCGGAACCCCACTGCGGCGCCGCCATTGTGGTGGATGGAGATTACGGCGAGGTGCTGTTCGACCTCAACGCCCACGAGAAAATGTACCCCGCCTCCACCACCAAGATCATGACCTCTCTGGTGGTGCTGGACGCGGTGGAAGAGGGGCAGCTGAGCCTGGACACCCCCATCACCGCCTCCGCCCAGGCCGTGGTCCTGCCCGCGGGCAGCTCCACCGCCGGCATCAAAGCCGGTGAGGTGCTCACCGTGGAGCAGCTGCTGTACTGTGACCTGGTCCCCTCCGCCAACGAGGCCTGCAACATCCTGGCCGAGGCGGTGGCCGGCAGCAGCGACGCCTTTGTGGAACTGATGAACGCCAAGGCCCGGGAGCTTGGCGCGGTGAACACCCACTTCACCAACCCCCACGGTCTCCACGACCCCGATCACTACACCACCGCCTACGACCTCTATCTCATGGCCAAAGCCGCCATGGAGTACGAGGTGTTCCGCACCATCGTATCCACCCCAAAGTATGTCCTGCCGGCGACCAACCTCTCCGCCTCCCGCACCCTCTACTCCACCAACATCTTTTTGAGCAATTGGTATGTGATCGGCTACACCTACTCCCGGGCCATCGGCATCAAGACCGGCTACACCGAGGAGGCCGGCCGGTGTCTGGTCTCCGCCGCCGTGGACGATCAGGGCCGCACCTTCTACTGCGTCATGCTGGGCTCCGAATTCGCCTACAATGAAGCCGGCGAGTACATCCGCTACTCCTTCGCAGACTCCCGCAAGCTGCTGGACTGGGCCTTCGACAACTTCAAGCGCATCACCCTGCTGGACGAGAACACGGAGAACATCATCCGGGAGGTCCCTGTCTCCCTCTCCGAGACCGATTATGTCCTCGCCCTTCCCGTTGGCTCCATCTCCGCCACCATGCCCATCGACTACGATCCCGCCCGGGCCGAATACCGCATCCAGCTGCCCGAGTCCCTGGAGGCCCCCGTCAGCGCGGGCGACAAGCTGGGCACCGTGTCCATCATCTACGAGGGCGTGAACTACGGAACGCTGGATATGGTGGCCAGCGACGATGTGGAGCGCTCCGACTTCCTCTACTACAAGCAGGTCGCCCTGCAGTACTGGGCCAAGTGGTGGGTCAAGGCACTGGTCATTCTGGTCGCGGTGCTCATCCTCGTGCTGATCCTGGCGCTTCTCCTTCGTCCCCGCAGACGCAACAGCCGCCGCTACAGTTATTCCGGCGGCGGGCGGAGCAGCGGAGGCTACCGCGGGCGCCGGCGGTGACCCGATCCCGGCCCCTATTCACAAAACCTTCACAAAAGGTTCTCAATTTGTCCAACATTCGCCGGGGAGGATCTGTTATGATAACAGCGTCAGGAACAAGTTGATAGCATTTCCAATCCTCCCTCTCTCTCTTTTCTCTAAACTCCGGAGGTCCCGCTTGCGGGGCCTCCGGACCTCTTTTTTACGGAAAAACGCTCTGACCCGGCTCCCCTTCGCCGCTATTCACAAAAACTTCATAAAAGGTTCTTAAATTGTCCAACATTCGCCGTGGTCCATCTGTTATGATAACAGCGTCAGGAACAAAGTGATAACATTTCTAATCCTCCCTCTCTCTTTTCTCTAAACTCCGGAGGTCCCGCTTGCGGGGCCTCCGGACCTCTCTTTTTATGGAGGGAATTTTTTCTGTCATACTTTTCCCTCCCCCGCATATAATGACTTGTATGGCCCATGAAACGAAAAGGAGAGATGACAATGAAGTTTGACCGTGAAACTCTGGAGCAGGATCGTCCCCAGGATGTGGATGACCTGATCTTTGCCGACGACAACCGGCCCTCCGTCAGCCAGCGGTGACCCCGATCCCCCGCCTGCGGAAAAACCTAAAAAGAAATATAAAATTTTCGGGATTTTTATTGACAAACCGTGTTCCCCCTGCTATACTCCTTATGCAAAAGAAAGCAGGAATGGCACCGCCGTCCTCACCTCCAGCTTGAGCGAAGGGGTCAACATGGTGAAAATTCGCAGTTACTGCGGTTTTTTGTTATGGACATGGGTGCTTTCTGCGCTCATGTTTTTCTTTTTATTTAGGAGGTGCGTGACCATAGCTAATATCGCTCACCAAATCAACGAAGAGATCCGTGACAAGGAGCTTCGCCTCATCGGCGCCGACGGCGCTCAGCTGGGCGTCATGTCCGCTGCCGAGGCTCAGCGCTACGCTGACGAAGCCGGTCTGGACCTGGTGAAGATCTCCCCCAATGCCGTCCCCCCTGTGTGCAAGCTCATGGACTACGGCAAGTTCCGCTTCGAGCAGGCCAAGAAGGAGAAGGACGCCAAGAAGAACCAGCATGTCGTGGAGATCAAGGAAGTGCGCATGTCCCCCGGCATCGACATCGGCGACTTCAACACCAAGCTGCGCAGCGCGCAGAAGTTCCTGGCTGAGGGCAACCGCGTCAAGGTCACCATCCGTTTCCGCGGCCGTGAGATGGCCCACACCGACATCGGCAAGAACCTTCTGCTGGACTTCGCTCAGCAGTGCGCCGAGGTCGGCGTCATGGATAAGGAACCCAAGCTGGAAGGCCGCCACATGAGCATCTTCCTGGGCGCCAAGTCCAACAAGCCCGGCAAGTGATCCCATCAACCCCCGTGGCAGCCGCCACTGCGAACAAACAGTAAAGGAGATAACCAATATGCCTAAGATCAAAACCCACAGCGGCGCTAAGAAGCGTTTCAACCTGACCAAGAACGGCCGTGTTAAGCGCGCTCACGCCTTCAAGAGCCATCTGCTCAACGGTCATGGCAAGACCACCAAGCTGAAGAGAGGCCTCCGCAAGGGCGCCTATGCTGATGTCACCAACGAGGCGACCATCAAGCGCATGATCCCCTACAAATAATCAGGAACCGATTTTACTCAACATAGGAGGCTGAACAACAATGGCAAGAGTTAAGGGCGCGATGATGACGCGCAAGAGAAGAAATAAGACCCTCAAGCTGGCCAAGGGCTACTGGGGCGCCAAGAGCAAGCATTTCACGATGGCGAACGAGCAGGTCATGAAGTCCCTGCAGTACGCCTATGTGGGCCGCCGCCTGAAGAAGCGCGACTTCCGTCAGCTGTGGATCGCCCGCATCAACGCCGCCTGCAAGATGAACGGCATGAACTACTC
>JAQXJQ010000040.1 GCA_029009035.1 Oscillospiraceae bacterium
AATCATTGCGGGGTGTGCTAAAAGCCTCCCCTGTGCAAGGGGAGGTGGCTGCCCGAAGGGCAGACGGAGGGGTTGTTTTACCGCACTGCCCTTTCCTCGCGGCATAGCCGCTGCGGCCTACGCTAAAAATATGCCACCGGCATATTTTCTTGACGCTGCGGGCTGGTTTTTTCGTGGGGCGCGACGACTCGGCGCGCCAAAAAAAGCCTCTCCCGAAAAGAGGAAAAGCTGTAAGCCGTGGCGAAGGGAATCTTTCGCCTGCGGGCGAGTTTCTTTTTGCTCGGGCAGAAAGTCACCCGTCGGAGACAAACAGAACGGGCTGCTGCAGAACGGAACATTCTGCAGCAGCCCCTTTTTATAGTCCGGAGCGGTCCCGGTCGGGCAAAAACCGCAGCTCCCCCGCCGCCCGGGTGGCGTTCAGGTCGATGAGTCGCTGGTTGGAGCTGCCCCGGAACCGGAGGGAGAGATCCTTCAGCTCCTCCACAAACCGGCCATCCACCAGAACATCCAGCAGGGAGATCAGCTCGTCAGTGACTTCGCAGCGGGGGTGGCTGCCCTCAGTGTGGAGCTGCTCCCAGGTAAATCCCGTCCAGCTCCAGATATTTTTCGTCGGGAACTTCTCCCGCACACGGCGGAGAAAGGGCACCAGCGAGCGCTGGTTGGACGGCTCAAAGGGTTCGCCGCCCAGCACCGTCAGCCCGCTCACATAACCGGGCGCCAGCAGGGAAAAGATATACTCCTCCGTCTCCTCGGTAAAGGGCTTGCCGTACTCAAAGTCCCAGGTCTGGGGCTGAAAACAGTTTTTGCAGCGGTTGGTACAGCCCGACACAAACAGGGTCACGCGGACGCCCTCGCCGTTTGCCACATCGTTGGCCTTGATCTCGCCGTAATGCACACAGATCCCTCCCGAAGATAACAAAATGCGCCTGCGGCAAAGCTGCAGGCGCATTTGCTTGAAATCGATCAGACTTCCACAGCCTCGAACAGGTTGTTCTCAGCCTCGCCCAGCTCCACCAGAGTCTGGATGGCGGTGGCGACTTCCTTGTCAGAACGGAAGCTGCGGGCACCCTCCACGGTCTCAGCATTGATGAAATAGCCCTTGGCCTTGCTGATGGAAGCGACATAGCCGGTCTCGCCGCTGAACTTATTGGTCCACTTGATTTTCTTCATAATGTAACTCCTATAACTCGTTCCTACGGAACACTTATTTTTTTGGGTGTAAATGCTCAACAGGATAACATTATAGTGATTTTTTCCATTATGTCAAGATATTTTTCATGTTCTTTGCGGTTTTGGGGCCGAAATCACCCATTTCTCCCCAATCAGAGGTGGAGGACCCGCTCTTTGATCTCCTGGGTGCGGCCCTGGTTCCAGTACTGGGTGCCGATATAGCCGCAGGTACGGCGGGCCACATTCATCCGGCTCTGGTCGGTGTTGCCGCAGTTGGGGCACTTCCAGATCAGCTTGCCGTCGTCCTCAATGATCTCGATCTCCCCGTCATAGCCGCACACCTGGCAGTAGTCGCTCTTGGTGTTCAGCTCGGCGTACATGATGTGGTCGTAGATGAACTGCATGACCGACAGGACGGCGGGGATGTTGTCCTGCATATTGGGCACCTCCACATAGGAGATGGCGCCGCCGGGAGACAGGGTCTGGAACTTGGCCTCCAGCGCCAGCTTCTCAAAGGCGTCGATGGGCTCGGTCACATGGACATGGTAGCTGTTGGTGATATACTGGCGGTCGGTGACCCCCTTCACCACGCCGAAGCGCTTCTGCAGGCACTTGGCGAACTTGTAGGTGGTGGACTCCAGCGGCGTGCCGTACAGAGAGTAGTCGATGTTCTCAGCGGCCTTCCACTTGGCAGTGTACTCATTGAGCTTGCGCATGATGGCAAGGCCCAGCTCCTCGCCCTCGGGCTCGGTGAGCTTCTTGCCGATGAGGCTGTAAACGCACTCCCACAATCCGGCATAGCCCAGAGAGAGGGTGGAGTAGCCGCCGTGGAGGTACTTGTCGATGGTCTCGCCCTTCTGGAGGCGGAGCAGGGCGCCGTGCTGCCACAGGATGGGGGCGGCGTCGGACAGGGTGCCGGTGAGGCGCTCGTGGCGGCACTGGAGGGCGCGGTGGCACAGCTCCATGCGCTCGTCAAAGATCTCCCAGAACCGGTCCATATCCTTGTCGGCGGACAGGCCGATGTCCACCAGGTTGACGGTGACAACGCCCTGGTTGAACCGGCCGTAGTACTTGGCCTTGCCGTTTTCGTCCACATAGGGGGTGAGGAAGGAGCGGCAGCCCATGCAGGTGTAGCAGTGGCCCTCGCCGTTCTTGTCCACCTTGTTCTGCAGCATGATCTTCTCGGAGATATAGTCGGGCACCAGACGCTTGGCGGTGCACTTGGCGGCCATCTCGGTGAGGTACCAGTACTTGCTGCCCTCGGTGATGTTGTCCTCCTCCAGCACATAGATGAGCTTGGGGAAGGCGGGGGTGATCCAGAT
>JAQXJQ010000041.1 GCA_029009035.1 Oscillospiraceae bacterium
AGATCGCCGCCCTCACCGATACCGCCGGCGAGGTGGATGAAGCTGTTGCCAGGGAATACAAGGAGAAGTTTGTACAGGTCATGGGCAACGACCTGAACACCTCCATGGGCATCACCGCAGTGTACGATGTTCTGAAGGCAAAGACCAATGATGTGACCAAGCGTGCCATTCTGGGCAGCTTCGATCAGGTCCTGGGCCTGTCCCTGCTGGAGAAGGCGGCGCAGCTCCGGGAGAAGGAGGCCGCCCAGGCCAAGACCCAGACTCAGTGCGGCTACACCGTCACCGGCGAGGGCGACCCCGCCGTGGATGAGCTGGTCCTGGCCCGCTATGAAGCCAAGAAGGCCAAAAACTTCGCCGAAGCCGACCGCATCCGGGACGAACTGAAGGCCCAGGGCGTCGAGATCACCGATGTCCCCGGCGGCGCAGTCTGGAAGCGCGTCTGACCTCCAAAACACAGAAACTCCTCTGAGCTGTGCTCAGAGGAGTTTCTGTCTGTCGAAAAAGGCGGATTTGCCTGTACAAATTGCAAGAGCCTCGCAGAGTTCCGTCATCCGCAGATGACGGAATAAAGTGAAATCTGTTTTTTCTGAGGACATGTGCCTCAGAAAAAACACTTCTCAGTTCGTGAGCGTGCGAGCGTAGCGAGTGCGACGAAACGAACTGCATCCTCTCCCAGAAATGCTTGCATTTCTGGGAAGTTTTCATTGCTCAGACGCGGATCTCACCCAGCACCTTGCCGATGGAGTCATGGATCACCAAGTCGGCCTTCCGGTCATAGGGGGTCTCATCCCGGTTGATGAGCACCAGCTTATTCCCCCGGTAATAGTTGATGAGCCCCGCCGCGGGATAGACCACCAGCGAGGTGCCGCCCACAATGAGCATATCCGCCCGGTTGATGGCAAGGATGGACGCCTCCATGGTCTCCTGGTCCAATCCCTCTTCATAGAGCACCACGTCGGGCTTCACCGTTCCGCCGCACACCGGGCAATGGGGAACGCCCTCGGATGCGGCGATGAACTCAACATCAAAGAACTGATGGCATTTCATGCAGTAGTTGCGGTGAACGGAGCCGTGAAGCTCATACACCGTCCTGCTGCCCGCCGCCTGGTGGAGTCCGTCGATGTTCTGGGTCACCACCGCCTTCAGCTTGCCCGCGCGCTCCAACTCCGCCAGCTTCAGATGGGCGGCATTGGGCTGCACTCCGGGACAGATCATCTTGTCGTGGTAGAAGCGGTAGAATTCCTCCGGGCTTTTCATAAAGAAGGTGTGGCTCAGAATGGTCTCCGGGGGGTAGTCGTACTGCTCATGGTACAATCCGTCCACGCTGCGAAAGTCCTTGATCCCGGACTCCGTGGACACCCCTGCCCCGCCGAAAAAGACGATACTGTCGCTTTCGCTGATCCAATTCTGCAGCTGTTCCTGTGCAGTCATGTCAAACGATCCCCCTTTACAGTTGTTGAATTACAACGATACCGGAGGATTTTCCTTTGCGTAACGGAACTTTCCGTTCTCCTCCGTCACCTCCAGGCAGCACTGCACGTTCTGGGCGGGATCGGGATGGTTTTTCCACAGCTCGTAGAGCTTGGGCAGAAATACAGGCCACTGGCTGGCCTCATAATCCTCATGGTCGGTGGCCCAGTTTGGGGTGATCTTCGCGTTGGGGTCCTTCTTCAGAATGTCAATGATGAAGGACGGAGGGGCGCTCACCCTGGAATTGGCCACGGTGGCGGTGATGTGGTTGCAGCCTCCCTCCACATCTTCCCACATATGGATGGTGGAGTCCACCAGCTCGCCCAGGTCGTTGTACACGCCCTCGCAGATGGCGTGCTTCATGCAGGTGGTGAGGGGATAAAACTCCGCAAAGGGCAGGCGGTGGATCTCAATGCCCTCCCCGCCGAACACCGGGCATCCCTTGCCGATGGTCTCCGCGATCATGTGCACGGAATGCTCCATGCCGTACTGCACCGGGGACTTGACCCAGTTGAACCGCTTGTGGGAACCGGGCGCCCACAGGTAGTAGCACTTCTCCATGTTGGCCCAGAACCAGTCCAGCATTTCCGCCGTCACGCCGGGGAGAAAATGCTGCTTCTGGGAGGGCAGCACATATCCCTTCTCCACCGCCTCCGGGGTCAGCTCCAGAGGCGGCAGCAAGGGCTGGGGCTTGGCCGGAGCCTCAAAGGGCAAAATGTCGATGTTGATGTTGTCCTGCAGAGGCAGATAGGTCTGCCCGCCGTTGGCGATATAGTCCATGTTGTTCTCTCCTCTGTGTTGTCAGGTCTGGGGCTGCTCATCTTCCGGCCGCTTGACCACAATACCGATGAGCTGTCCGATCTCCGGATCTCTGGGAGTCAGGATGTAAAACAGGCCGTGCTCATCGGGCAGCGGCGGGAAGGTGTACTTCATCGCCCGCTTCTTTCCGATGAGGTCAAAGCAGGCTTCAAACCGGTGCATGATCTCCTTTGGGTAGAGGAAATCAAAGTGGGAGGACAGGAACCGATCAAAGGGCAGGGTCCACAGCTTTGCCATCGTCTCCCTGTAGGTCTCCAGGGGCAGGCTCTCCCGGAACAGCAGGCACAGCTGGGGGGACAGGGAGTCTCCCGCCAGCAGCAATCGCAGCTCCCGGCACAAAAGGCCGATGCAGCCGGGGGTGTGTCCGGGCAGCAGCACCACCTCCACCGTCATCCCGCCCAGATCAAACACCGTCCCATCCTCGATGGGGCTGATCTTCTCCCGCTGGGTAAAGCTGCGGGAGATGTCGGTCATATCCGTGTGGAGGGTCTCCTCCAGAACAGGCAGCCGCTCCAGGCCCAGATCCAGCAGGTCGATCTCCGGCTGTGTCATATAGGCGTGGTCAAACTGGTGATTTCCGCCCATGTGGTCAAAGTGGCTGTGGCTGTTGATCAGAATGGGCTTCAGGGGCGTGAGCTGCTCCACATAGCTCTTCAGGTCCTCATAACCGGCCATGGTGTCAAACAGGATCGCTTTCTCGCTTCCCACCAGCAGCGTGGCGTAGTTGTCTCTGCCGTCGCAGATGTGGAACACGCCTTCCATCATCATTTTGTGTGTCAGTCCCATACAAACCTCCGTAAAAAAGCCTTCCGCCCACATTATATCGTGAACGGAAGGCTTTTTCAAGTTTTCTCGGAAAACGGAAGGATCAATCCTCGAAGTCAGCCTTGTTCCAGCAGATTTCGCCGGTGTAGGTCTTGACCTCTTCCTCACCCTTCAGAGCGCGGATGGCGCCGGCGGCCATGGCCTCCATCTCAAACTCACCGGGATAGGCGGTGATGGGGGCAATGAAGGAGCAGGCCTCGGTGATCTTGGCCACCAGCTCCTTGTTGTACACCATGCCGCCGCCCAGCAGGATGCCGTC
>JAQXJQ010000042.1 GCA_029009035.1 Oscillospiraceae bacterium
GGGAGGCAAGCGGGGATGAAACAGAAAAAAGCGGCAGCCGGGAGGCTGCCGCTGAGGGTACGGGGAGGGAAGAAGAGAGCGTCAATCGTCGGTGCGGACGCCCTTTTCGATGTCCCTGAGGTCGTAGGGCACGGTCTGGTACACACAGTAGTTCAGCCAGTTGCCGTAGAGCAGGTGGGCGCAGCTGCGCCAGCTGACCACGGGCGGTTGGGTGGGGTCGTCGTTGGGGTAATAGTGGCGGGGAACATGGATGTCCACCCCGGCGGCCACATCCCGGAGATACTCTTTTTGAAGGGTATCCCAGTCATATTCCGCGTGGCCCATGAGGAAGACCTGATGGCACTGGTCGGTCTTCACCGCGTAGACCCCCGCCTCGGGGGAGGCGGCGATGACCTTCAGCGCGGGGACGGCCTCAATGTCCGCCCGGTCCACCGTGGTGTTGCGGGAGTGGGGGACCTTGAAGGTGTCGTCAAAGCCGCGGAAGAGGATGAAGTTGGGGTCCTCCACCCTGTGCTCGAATACGCCGAAGAGCTTTTCGGGCAGGATGCGCTTGGGGATGCCGTAGTGGTAGTAAAGTCCCGCCTGGGCGCCCCAGCAGATGTGGAGGGTGGAGTGGACATGGGTCTTGGACCACTCCATGATGCGGCACAGCTCCGGCCAGTAGTCCACCTCTTCAAAGTCCATCATCTCCACCGGCGCGCCGGTGATGATGAGCCCGTCGAAGGAGCGGTCCTTCACATCGTCAAAGGTCTTGTAGAAGGCGAGCATATGGGCCTCGGAGGTGTTTTTGAAGGAGCGGCCCGTGGGGGCGATGAGCTCCAGCTCGATCTGCAGCGGGGTGTTGCCCAGCACACGGGCCAGCTGGGTCTCCGTGTCGATCTTGGTGGGCATCAGATTGAGCAGCAGGATCTGCAGCGGTCGGATGTCCTGAGAGATGGCCCGGGTCTCGGTCATGACAAAGATGTTTTCCTTTGTCAGGGTATCGGTGGCGGGCAGTTGGTTGGGGATTTTAATGGGCATTTCAGATGGCCTCCAGTGCCTGACGGATATCGTCGATGAGGTCCTCCTTGCTCTCCAGACCGCAGGACATCCGCACCAGGCCGGCGGGGACGCCGGCGGCGGCAAGCTGCTCGTCGGTCATCTGGCGGTGGGTGGAGGTGGCGGGGTTGAGGCAGCAGGTGCGGGCGTCTGCCACATGGGTCTCGATGGCGGCCAGCTTCAGATGCTTCATAAATACCTCTGCGGCAGGGCGTCCGCCCTTCAGCTCAAAGGACACTACGCCGCAGGAGCCGTTGGGCAGATACTTTTGGGCCAGGGCGTGGTAGGGGTCACCGGGCAGGCCGCAGTAGTGGACGGCCTCCACCTTGGGGTGGGCGGCCAGGAACTCCGCCACCGCCTGACCGTTCTCACAGTGGCGGGGCATCCGGACATGGAGGCTCTCCAGACCCAGGTTGAGGTAGAAGGCGTGCTGAGGGGACTGGATGGAGCCGAAATCCCGCATGAGCTGAGCGGTGCACTTGGTGATGAAGGCGCCTTCCTTGCCGAAGCGCTGGGCGTAGGTGACGCCGTGGTAGCTCTCGTCGGGGGTGCACAGGCCGGGGAACTTGTCGGCGTGGGCCATCCAGTCGAAGCGGCCGGAGTCCACAATGGCGCCGCCTACGGCCACGCCGTGGCCGTCCATGTACTTGGTGGTGGAGTGGGTGACGATGTCGGCACCCCACTCAAAGGGGCGGCAGCCCACAGGGGTGGCGAAGGTGTTGTCCACGATGAGGGGCACGCCGTGGGCGTGGGCCACCCTGGCGAACAGCTCGATATCCAGAACGGTGAGGGCGGGGTTGGCGATGGTCTCGCCGAACATGGCCTTGGTGTTGGGGCGGAAGGCGGCGTTCAGCTCCTCCTCGGTGGCATTGGGGGGTACAAAAGTGGCCTCAATGCCCATTTTCGCCATGGTGACGGAGATGAGGTTGAAGGTGCCGCCGTAGATGCTGGAGGAGGCCACGATATGGTCGCCGCAGGAGCAGATGTTGAACAGAGCGAAGAAGTTGGCCGCCTGACCGGAGGAGGTGAGCATGGCGGCGGTGCCGCCCTCCAGCTGGGCGATCTTGGCCGCCACAAAGTCGTTGGTGGGGTTCTGCAGGCGGGTGTAGAAGTAGCCCTCGGCCTCCAGGTCGAACAGCTTGCCCATGTCCTCGCTGGTGCTGTACTTGAAGGTGGTGGACTGGACGATGGGGATCTGGCGGGGTTCGCCGTTGCCGGGGGTGTAGCCGCCCTGGACGCAGACGGTCTCTTTTCTGTATTCGCTCATAAGTAGGCTCCTTTCGGGAAAAAACGGGCACATTCCCGCCAACGCGGGAAATGCGGTATTATTTCCATTATAAGAACCCGGGATACTTTTGTCAATGACAGTGCTTTGAGGGC
>JAQXJQ010000043.1 GCA_029009035.1 Oscillospiraceae bacterium
CCCTCGGCGTTTTCCAGATAGCTGTTGATGGAGGTGAGCAGCTCCCGCACGTTTTCCAGACGGGAACGGCTCTCAATGTCGTTTTTCCCCTGCAGCATGGCGACATACCCGGTGCGGGCCATGACCTCCTCATAGAAGGCGGGGAGGGCCATGGAGCGGGAGAGGTCGGTCAGATCGCGGATGAGCTCGGAAAACAGCCGGAGCTTGCCTGCGGCGCGCTGCAGGTCGGGGTAGTCGGCCGCGTGGGACACGACCTCCCACAGGGAGCAGCCCTGCTGGGCAGCCAGCATGGCGGCACGGTCCACGGTGGTGTCGCCGATGCCCCGGGGGGGATTGTTGATGATGCGGCGCAGGCGCAGGTCGTCCCCGTGATTGTGGACGGCGCACAGGTAGGCCAGCATATCCTTCACTTCGGCGCGGTCGAAGAACCGGGTGCCGCCGATGACCCAGTAGGGGATGCCGCTGCGCTTGAAGGCCTGCTCGATCTGGTTGGACTGGGCGTTCATGCGGTAGAGCACGGCGTGCGCCTTCCAGCTGATGCCCTCCCGATAGTCGGCCAGGATGCGGTTGGCCACATACTGGGCCTCGTCGCTCTCGTTCATAGCGGTGTAGAGGCTGACCTTGTCGCCCTTTTCCCCCGCCGTCCACAGCTCTTTGCCCTTGCGGCCCTGATTGTTGCGGATGACGGCGTTGGCGGCGTCCAGAATGTTGCCGGTGGAGCGGTAATTCTGCTCCAGCCGGATGGTGCGGCAGCGCTTATACTGATCTTCAAAGCTGAGGATGTTCTCAATGGTGGCGCCCCGGAAGCGGTAGATGGACTGGTCGTCGTCGCCCACCACGCAGATGTTCTCATATCCCCCCGCCAGCAGGGAGGAGAGGAGGTACTGCAGGTTGTTGGTGTCCTGATACTCGTCGATGAGCACATAGCGGAACTTGCGCTGGTAATAGGTGCGCACGCCCTCGTCCTGCTGCAGCAGGCGGACGGTGTGGAGGATGATGTCGTCAAAGTCCAGCGCCCCGGCGTCCCACAGCTTCTTTTCATAGGCGGTGTAGAGCCGTGCGATTTTTTCCATTCGGAAATCCCCCGCGGCGGTCTTGGCGAAGTCGGAGGCCAGCTTCATCTCGTCCTTGGCCTTGGAGATGGCGCTCAGCACCGAGCGGGGCGGGAACTGCTTTTCGTCGATGGACAGCTCCTTGAGACAGTCCTTCATCACCCGGAGGGAGTCGTCGGTGTCGTAGATGGTGAAGGAGGTGGGGAAGCCCAGCTTGCCGATGTCCCGGCGGAGGATGCGCACGCAGGCGGAGTGGAAGGTGGCGGCCCACACATCCCGGGCGGCGGGTCCCAGGGAGCGCTCCAGACGGTCCTTCAGCTCCCCGGCGGCCTTGTTGGTGAAGGTGATGGCCAGAATGGACCAGGGGGCGGCGGGCTCCACGGCGCACAGGCGGTCGGCACGCAGGGCGTCCTTGCCCTCGGGGGAGCGGACGTAGTCCTCCAGGAAGCGCAGGTCGTCCTCCGTGACCCAGTCGGGCACCTCGGGGGTGTCGGAACCCCTGCCGTAGCGGATGAGGTTGGCCACCCGGTGGATGAGCACGGTGGTCTTGCCGGAGCCTGCCCCGGCCAGGAGCAGCAGCGGCCCCTCGGTGTTCAGCACCGCTTCACGCTGTTCGCGGTTCAGCCTGGGGTACCGAAGGGCGATGGCGGCTCTTCTTGTTTTGCAGAAGGTCAGCTCCTGCTCATGAGTCAGCATGGTATCAGTCCTTTTGTTCAAGTGGGATTATCATACCAGAAACCGGGGGAAAAGTACAGAGCGCAGCTGCCCTTCCTGCGGGCAAAATCCGGGTCAATGGGGGCGAAAATGAAAACAAATGGGAATATACAGCGGAAACAATACAAAATGTTTTCGGAAGGCGCGCCGAGTCGTCGCGCCCCACGAACGGGATACCAAGGCCGCAGCGGCTATGCCGCGAGGAACGGGCAGTGCAGGGAAAACGACCCCTCCGTCTGCCGCATCAACGCAAAAGCCCGCTGCAGAACGATCGCTCTGCAGCGGGCTCCGGTCATTGTTTTGTTACAGCGTCACGCCGTTTTCCGCCAGCAGCTCCCGGGCGCTGTCCACGGAGTCGGCGCCGTGGAGGTTCTTGATGGGGGCGAACTCCTTCCGGCGCACCACCTCATAGGCCAGGCAGTCGTCCATCATGTGGATCATGTCCAGCACCAGGGTCTCAAACTTATAGCCGTTGGGCTCGGTGGGGGAGATGCTCTCGCCCTTCTCGTTCATGTAGGGGATCTTCTTTTCCACCACATGGATGGGCAGGCGGTCGTTCATGATCTCTTCCAGCTTGGTCACCAGGAACAGGTAGTTCAGAATGACGCCGAAGCCGTAGGTCAGCTCGCCGTCGGCATTGCGCAGGTTGGCCATTTCATCGCTCATCTCATAGTACTCGATGATGGAGGGCTTGCCGTCCTCACGGCACAGGACGCCCACCTTCTCGCCGGGATTGGCCTTGCGCACCACCTTGGAGCCGCTGTCACAGCCGGACAGGAGGGTGGCGCCCACGAAGGAGGGGTCGGCAATGCGCTGGAGGACATTGTCCACCGCGAACACATTGAGCCACTCCACGCCCCGGGCGTGGACGTCGTCCAGCATACCGGTCTTGGCCATGGAGGAGAACCAGCCGCCGTTGCCGTTGGGGGAGAGGACCAGCTCGCTCTCGTTCTTCATCAGGATGCGGCCCTCATAGTCCACGGCGGGGACCATTTCCTGGATAAAGAACTTCACATAGTCCCGGGGATAGCCGAAATAATCGTGCTCCCGGAAGAAGGCGATGGTGTCATCGTTGTTGACGGTGCTGGTCATGATGTAGAGGGGGACACAGACGCCGGCGGCGTCGGTGACCTCCTTGAGATTGTTCATGAGGCACTCAAAAATGTACACGTCATGGGTCAGGCCGATGTTGACGGTGCCCTTGGGACGGTCGGAACCCAGGCGGGTGCCCTGACCGCCGGCCAGCAGGACGGCGCCCACCTTTCCCGCGCGGATGGCGTCCAGACCGGCGGCGCGGAACTGCGCGTCCTTTTCGGCAATATCCTTGATCTCCACGGCGCCGATGGGGGTGATCTCACCCTTGGTGTCGGCTACGGCGGGAGCGCCCAGCGCGTCAAACAGGCTGTAGTCCACTGCGTCTGCCTGGGCCTGCAGTGCAGCCTTCTGCGCCTCGGGCAGCTTGTCCATCTGAAGATCAATGTAGTATCTACGGGTATTTTCCACAAATAATTCCTCCAGTTCTCTCCTGTCCCTTGGGGCAGCTGTTATTGTAAAGTTACCAAATTCAGGGTGCAATGTCAAGCCCGGTTTAAACATAATCCACAACAAAACCCCCGGGGTTTCGACAAAATGCCGAGGGGAGACAGGAGGGAAACAGGCGAAGAAACTGGGAAAATCGCGCCGGAGCGGGGAAATCACCGCGTTAAAGTACGAAAACGCAGCCGGCCTCACGGGGAGGCCGGCTGCGAAACCGGAAAAAATTATTTTGCGGCCTTGCCGGTCTTCTTCAGGATGTAGAAGCCGTCGTCGAAGCAGGTCACATAGATGTAGCCGCGGTCATCCACACAGCAGTCCTCGGTCATGGCGTTTCTCGGGCCGGGCAGACCGGGGAAGAAGGACTCGTCGGGCTTCTTGTTGGGGTTGGGGGGGATGAAGTAGCCCAGCTCCTTGATGTAGTAGGGGTCGGACACATCGAAGATGCGCAGACCGGCCGCGAAATAGCAGCAGTACACCAGATCGCCCCGCTGCTCCAGCCAGGGCTTGTTGCTCATGGGCTCGTGGAGGTTGTGGGGGCCGAAGGGACCCTGCACGCCCAAATTCATCACATTGAAGTTGGGATAGGGGAAGTCCTCGGGCACCTCGGGATAGGGGAACTCGGCGATGAGGGTGGGCTTGGCGGGGTTGGACACATCCACCATGTGCAGGTTGTTCATGGCCTGGGCCTCGGTGATGGAGCCGGGGGGGAAGAACTGGAAGCGCTCGCCCTCGTTGGTGACCACCACCAGGTCGCGGCCGGGCAGGGGCAGGGCGGTGTGGGTGCGGGCGCCGGCCTTGTTGCTGGAGAAGGCGGGCATGAACTTCAGGTTGCCCAGGCACTTGGGGCGGGTGACGTCGGTGGCATCCAGCACATACAGGCCGTCGCCGCAGTAGCCGCACATCATGATGCCGTCATCCCGGCGGAACGGAGGGCCGTGCATCCAGCCCTTGTCCATGAAAACGGGGACGTGGGGGGCGCTGTGATCCACGGTGCGGCCGGGGAAGCCGTCCACGAACTGATGGGGAGCCCACCAGTTGCCCACTTCCTTCATGTGGGCGGGGTCGGAGAGGTCCACGATGCGCATGATCATGCCCTCGAAGCGGTCAGCCTCGCAGGAGAGATAGCAGTAGGGGCCGCCGTTGTACATAAAGCGGTGGACGCCGATGGAGTGGGGCACGCCGCAGTCCCAGTAGCCCAGGAATTTGGGGTTCTCGGGATCCTCCTTGATGGAGTAGACGCGGATGCCGGTCTCGCACTTGATCTGCTTGGAGTCACCCTGGTCCACCAGAGCGTCGGGGCCGGAGCCTGCGCTCATGGCGCACACCAGCAGGCCGTCCGCCACCTGGATCTTGGGGCAGGTGGTGGTGGGGTACTCCTTGGAGTCCAGCAGGAACATTCTCTTCACAAAGCGGGGCTTCTCAGGGTCGGTGACCTCGGCGATCACCACGCTGGCACCCTTGACGCCGCCGAAGCCGGAGCCGTAGATATAATATCTGCCCTCCTCCGTCTTGAACAGCTGCATCTGGAACGCGGAACTCTGATCGTCCCAGCCGCAGAACGAGAGCACTTCCATATTCTTGATATAGCCGTTGTTGCCCTCGCCCTTGGCGTAAAACATATCAGCCATGGGGGATTACCTCCTTATTCATAGTTTGCTCCGCCGGAAGCGGCGGATGATGGCATAACATCATTATACCGTAATTCTTGCAAAATGCAAGAACTACTTGGAGGTGAGGCAGGCGGCGATCTCCTCCGCCGCTTCCCCGGGGGACAGGCCGAGGGCGGCCGCCAGCTCGCCGCAGAGCATCTCTTCCGCCCGCTTGCGGTAGCGCAGGTCGGTCTGCCCCAGCTTTTTCCCGCTGCGGCACTTTTCCTCCACGCCCTTGAGCAGCCGGATGTAGTCCAGACAGTCGTACCGGAGGAAGAACTGCTCATACTGCTGGCGCAGGGAGGTGATGCTGGCCCCCGTGCAAGGGGCGCACTCCAGCTCGGGTATGCGGGCGATGAGGGCCTTTGCCTCCTCCGCGGTGATGATGGGGCGCATAAACAGGGAGGTATCCACCGGGATGTAGATGGTCTCGGTGCTGTAGAAGGGGCGCAGGCGGTAATACTGCCTGCCCCGCTCGGAGCGGGAGAAGTTGGGGGTGCAGACCTCCACTACTTCGCATACGCCGCTGCCCGCATAGATGACCTTGTCCCCCGCTGAATACATAGCCCCATACCTCCATTCAGTATTCCAATATAAAAAGTTTATCACATTTTCCGGAGAAATGTAAGAGAAAATTTCATAAAAATTGGGAAAATGCGCGGAAAAGACCTTGTTTTCTCTGCCCTTGCGGCCGAACTTTACAGCGGGGCAAAAAAATAGTAGAATAGGGACATCAAAATCAGCCTTTTCGGGGCGAAAGAGGTGTTCTCCATGCAGGTGAAATCCTTACAGCTTGGTATGATCGGGACCAACTGCTACATTTTCTGGGACGGGGAGAGCGGCAAGTGCGCCGTGGTGGATCCCGGTGACGACGGCCGCCGGGTGGCCGATTTCATCAGCGGTCACGGCCTGGAGCCGGTGGCGATCCTGCTCACCCACAGCCACTTTGACCACATTCTGGGCATCCCCGGCCTGCGTGCCGTCTGGCCCGACCTGCCCGTGTACTGCCATCCCGCCGATGTGGACGAGAGCCGCCACAGCGTTACCCTGTTCGGCAGTACCTTCCCCACCGTCAACGCCTTCGGCGCCGTTACCCCCTATGTGGAGGGGGACCGTGTGCAGGTGGGGGGGATCACGGTGGAGGTCATCCACACCCCCGGCCACACCCCCGGCTCGGTCACCCTGAAGGCGGAGGATGTGCTCTTTACCGGCGACACGCTGTTCCGCTCCTCCGTGGGGCGCACCGACCTGGAGGGCGGCGATTTCGGCGCCCTGCTCACCTCTCTGGCCAAGCTGGGGCGGCTGGAGGGGGACTTCCGGGTCCTGCCCGGCCACGAGAGCGCCTCCACTCTGGAGGATGAGCGCCGGTTCAACGGCTACATGGCGCAGGCCATGGGGATGTGAGGGCATGAAGCTGTATCTGCGCGGACATGAGTTCCGCTATGCCGTGGAGCAGATGATGATGACCCTGTTCCCCGGTCAGAAGCCGGAGTATCCCGACGGCGAACCGGATGGCATCGGCAACGCCGCCGTCATCACCCTTGCCCGGGAGGGAGAGCGGCTGTGCGCCTGCGCCCGGCTTTGCTGGGAGGGGCGGGAGCACTGCGCCCGGAGATATGCGCCTCTGTCGGAGCTGACCGGCGGGCTGGAGGATGACCGGGTGCGCCAGCGCATTTTGCGCCTTGCCTTTTACGATGCCGGCGTTGCGGCGCTGGGACAGGAGCCGCCCTGGGGCGCCCTCACCGGAGTGCGTCCGGTGAAGCTGCCCACCCGTGAGATGGCGGCGGGAGCCACCCCCCGGCAGGCCAAAGAGACCTTGACTCACCTCTATCGGGTGTCTCCCGGCCGGGCGGAGCTGGCGATGGACTGCGCCAACGAGGCCCTGCGGGTGAAGCGGAGTTTGAAACCGCGCCGGCTCTCCCTCTATGTGGGCATCCCCTTCTGTCCCACCCGCTGCGCCTACTGCTCCTTTATCTCCGCCGATGTGAAGGGGGCGCTGGCCATGGTAGAGCCCTATGTGGACGCCCTGTGCCGGGAGATCCAGGCGGCGGGGGCGGCATTGAAAGAACTTCATGTGGGCATCGCCACCGCCTACATGGGCGGCGGCACCCCCACCACCCTCACCGCCGGGCAGATGGACCGGGTGCTCACCGCCATGGAGCGGTATCTACCCATGGAGGAGTGCGCCGAGTTCACCGTGGAGGCGGGCCGTCCGGACACCATCACCGCGGACAAGCTGGCGGTGCTGAAACGCCACGGCGTCGGCCGCATCTCCGTCAATCCCCAGACCATGGAGGACGAGGTGCTGCGCATCATGGGCCGCGCCCATACCTCGGCCCAGATCGTGGAGGCCATGGCGCTGGCGCGGGAGCATTTCGGAGGTCTGGTGAACATGGACCTCATCGCCGGCCTGCCCGGTGATACCCCCGCGGGCTTCGCTCGGACGATGGACCGGGTGCTGGCCATGGAGCCGGCCAACATCACGGTGCACACCCTCGCCCTCAAGAAAGGGGCGCGGCTCATGGAGCAGCGGGGCCGGCTGTGCTCCGGCGACGATGTGGCAGCCATGCTGGCCCACGGGGAAAAGACCCTGCGGGGGGCGGGCTATGTGCCCTATTACCTCTACCGGCAGAAATATATGTCCGGCTCCTTTGAGAATGTGGGCTGGTGCAGACCGGGGACGGCCTGCGACTACAACATCATCATGATGGAGGAGCTGCAGTCGGTGCTCTCTCTGGGGGCGGGGGGCGTCACCAAGCTGGTGGACCCCCAAACGGGGAAGATCGAGCGCCTTGCCAACCCCAAGTATCCCAAGGAGTATCTGGAGAGCGGGGAGAAGCTGGCGGCGGACAAGCGCCTTGCCGCGGAGTTTCAGGCGAAGCTGTGAAAATAAAAAATCGCTGCCAAAGGCAGCGATTTTTTCATGCTCACAATCAATATCTCCTGATGACGGCGACCACCTTGCCGAGGATGGAGCAGCCCTCGCCGTCGATGGGCTGGTAGGCGGGGTCGGAGTTCTCGGGATAGAGCCAGATGTGGCCGTTTTCCCGGCGGTAGGTCTTGACGGTGGCTTCGTCCTCAAACAGAGCCACCACGATGTCGTTGTTGCGCACGCTCTCCTGCTGGTGGACCACCACCAGGTCGCCGGGGAGGATGCCCGCCTCCAGCATGGACTCGCCCCGGACGCGCAGGGCGAAATGCTCGCCGGTGAGGCCGTTGGTGTCGAAGGTAAGGTACTCCTCGATGCACTCCTCCGCCAGAATGGGGGAGCCGGCGGCCACGGAGCCCACCAGAGGCACGCTGTCCTTGCGGGCGTGGGGGGCGTCGGTGACGGAGATGGCGCGGGTCTTACCCTCGGCCTGGGAGATGAGTCCGGCCTCCCGCAGCCCCTTCAGATGGAAGTGGACGGTGGAGGGGGATTTCAGCTCTACCGCCTCGGCGATCTCGCGCACGGAGGGGGGATACCCGTGGGTATCCGTGAAGGACAGAATGTAATCGTATATCTGCTGCTGCTTGGGCGTCAACTTGCTCATAAGGCAGACCCCTTCCTCTGTGATGACAATATTTTAGCACAGAAGGAGGGGGATGTCAAACATTTGTTCTAAAAACTTGGGAAAAATCGGGGCATTTTCCACAGGCGCTTGTATTTCCACGCTATTGTGCTATACTGTGGAAAATTTCATAAAGGAGCGGCGGATATGACCTATTTTCTCACCAGCAGCCCCTGCGTCGTGGGGGCCTGCCGGTTCAACAACATAAACGGCTTTTATGACGCGCTGAAGGCGGAGCTGCCCAACCCCTGCCGGGGGGTGTATGTGGCATCCTCCCCCGATGACCGGGAGAAAAATGAGTTTCGCGCCGGGGAGATGCGGGACTGCTTTGAGGCGGGGGGCTTTCGGTTTACCGACTGGACGCTTCTGGACCGCCGTACCGCCCACCGGGCGGCGGAGCTGGTGGGGCAGGCGCAGTTTATCCTTCTCTCCGGCGGTCATGTGCCCACCCAGAACCGCTTTTTCCGGGACATCGGCCTGCGGGAGCTGCTGGAGGGCTTTGAGGGCGTGGTCATGGGCATCAGCGCCGGCAGCATGAACAGCGCCGATGTGGTGTACGCCCAGCCGGAGCTCCCGGGGGAGGCCACAGA